>NZ_QNUA01000037.1:0-44107 GCF_008042285.1 Bacillus sp. AR13-1 | reverse complement strand
CAATATATGTATCATTTAATTATTAGCATAGTATTGCTTTTTGCTATACTATTTTCGTTTTTTGGAAACTATAAAAGTGCTATTTTTAAGTACTCATTTATCTTTATATGTTTAATTAATATGATAATAAATTTCCTTTCTTATTATAAAAAAAGAAATAATTAGTTTTCCATAAAATTAAAAAACACGCTATTCTTTCTTTAAATCATAGGAAAGGATGGCGTTTTTTATGTCTGTTTCTGTGTCTGACGAATTAAAACTATTTGCTCAATAGATTCACAGTTTATTATTTCCAAAGCTATTCTAATCATAGGAAAGGATGGCGTTTTTTATGTCTGTTTCTGTGTCTGACGAATTAAAACTATTTGCTCAAGAGATTCAAAGTTTTTTATCTCCAAATACCTTACGTGATCTTGCTAGAGATGTTGGCTTTGTACAACGAACCAGTAAGTACCAAGCAAAAGATTTAGTAGCTTTATGTGTATGGTTGAGCCAAAATGTAGCTATGACTTCTTTAACTCAGTTATCAAGCTGTTTAGAAGCATCAACAGAAGTACTCATCAGTCCTGAGGGACTGAATCAGCGGTTTAATAAGGCGGCCGTCCAACTTTTACAACACCTACTAGCCGAACTACTAAGCAAAAAATTGGCCGCATCTATGCCGATTTCTTCTCCATACACTTCTGTTTTCAAGCGTATTCGTATTTTAGATTCAACTGCATTTCAACTCCCGGATGTATTTTCATCGATTTATCCAGGTGCAGGAGGATGCAGCCATACAGCTGGGATAAAAATTCAACTTGAGTATGATTTATTAAGTGGACAGTTCCTACATATTCATACAGGTCCAGGTAAACAACATGATCGCACTTACGGCTCTCTGTGTGCACCAACTGTGACAGCGAATGATTTATGTATCCGAGATTTAGGTTATTTTCATTTAAAAGACCTTCAATATATACAAGATAAAGAGGCCTACTATATTTCTCGTATCAAGTCGAATACACGTATGTATCAAAAAAATCCTAACCCTGATTATTTTCAAGATGGAAGAATTAAGAAAGGTACAGAGTATATACAGATAGATATGGAGACGTTAATGAACTCCCTTCAACCAGGACAAACATATGAAATAGCTGATGCTTATGTAGGAATGATTGATAAGGTGCCAGCTCGTGTAATTGTTCATCGATTAACAAAACAACAGCAACAAAAACGATTACAAGATCAAGCTGTAAGAGAAAAAAAGAAAGGAATGAAGTATTCTCCTCGTAGTAAACGACTCAGTGGTATCAATGTATATATGACAAACACCCCTACAGATATTGTCCCGATGGGACAGGTACATGACTGGTATTCTTTGCGTTGGCAAATCGAAATTTTATTTAAAACGTGGAAGTCATTCTTTCAAATTCATCATTGTAAAAAGATAAAACCAGAACGATTGGAGTGCCATTTATATGGTCAATTGATTGCCATTCTACTCTGTTCTTCTATCATGTTTCAAATGCGCCAATTGCTCCTCATAAAGAAAAAACGAGAGCTTAGTGAGTATAAAGCCATATATATGATTAAAGACTATTTTCTTCTTCTATTCCAAACTATACAAAAAAACACCCAAGAGCTATCAAAGGTGTTACTTCGCCTGTTCAATCTCCTACAGCAAAACGGGCGGAAATCTCATCGATATGAGAAAAAAACAGTCTTTGATATATTAGGTGTCATTTACAATTGTACCCTGTCTGATAATCAAGCCGCTTAATTCAAAAAAGTGAAACCCGTTAGGGTTTATTTCGTATGCAAATCTTTCAATCACCTATACTTGCCCTTTAGGAAAAAGAAACAATCTCGTCTAAAATTGACTTTGCATAAGCTAAGCTTGATAGCGATGTGGTGCTACCCCTTAAAGTAATGGTATTAGATATTTTTCATAGCTCTAAATTTTCTTTGCTTATTTTTGCAATATATTTCAAACATTCTACAACTGGATACTGAATCAACGCTTTAGGTTGTGAGAACTTGATTCCCTCTTTTTCAAGAAAATTGACAAGTTGTTCAACAGTCATCTCTTTGCGTTGTATCCTATTGAAATGTTGTACCACAATGCTTTTCCAGTAATAAGATGGACTCTGGAAATAGCCTTCTCCCTGTACTGCATGATTATAAATCATATCCAGCTTTTCTTGTTTCCTCTTCTTTTGTAAATCTCTTTCCATTTGACTCATCTTAATTCACCCATTCTTTAGTGAAAATCTGCATTCCGTCCCCTTTATAATAAAATAGCTTTGTTCTGTGTAGATACCCTTTTGAAATAAGATAGTAAAATTAAGATAGGGGGTACTGTCTAATTATACACGATATACAGTTAATTCCCTTCAAGTTTAAAAATCTAGTCCTAACCGATACGCTGTTTGATGTCTACAGCGTGTATTTTTCCTTTTCAGCAAAAATCAAATTTAGCTTGAGCTTGATGCGCATGTATAGCGATACCTAATTAATTTTTTGAGGAAACAAATACGTAGACGTTTGTCTACGTATTTGTTATTATAAATATAAGAATATAATTAAGGGGGGTATAGGAATGAGAAGTTTAGAAGAAATCGCAATGGAATATGTAGAAATTGAAATGTGTGAAGGAAGTCATAGCAAAAGCAAAGATGAATATGATAATGAATTAGATTTTTATCTTGAAAATGTAACGAATTCAGAGGGTTCTTATGAAACCTACTTAGCTAATAGTCTTTCAAAAGAAGAGTTAGATCACCACGATGTAATTGAAGTATGGAATGCTATCGAAAAAGGAATAAAAGAAGCTGTGGGGAAAAGAAGATAATATTCTTTCATATAGGTGAGTGACGAATGCAATATACAAAAGAAGAGTTAATCTTGATTATTCAGTATAAAGCAAAAGAATTAGGGAAGATTCCAACCAAAAGAGATATTAAACAACAGACGCCAATTAAAAAAATATTTGGGAGTTGGAATAATGCCCTTGCTGCGGCTGGTTTTGAACATCTAAATCAGAGAACTTTTACAGCAGAAGCAATTATCGAGATATTTCATATGTGGATTCGTAAGAATAATAGAATACCGACAACAAATGATTTGAATACAGACAAAACATTGCCAGACTCCAAAGTAATTAAGCGGTATCTTCATATGGGGTATAGAGACTTCATTACTTCATTAGGCTATGAGCCTTTTGACGGGACTGTTTACACACAAAGTGATAAAGAGCTACTACAGTTACTTAAGGATGAGATAATGCGTCTTGGAACGACTAAAAAGAATGTATTTATGATCGAAAGAAATAAGGAAGTAGTGCCATCCGTAACATATTATGAAACTCGTTTTAACATGCGCTGGAATCGTATACTTTTGTTATCTGGTATTTCTAAAGACGAATTATGCGGATTTCACTATACAAGAGAAGAACTCATTCAAATACTACAAGAATTGTATAAAAAATTGGGGGAAGTGCCTTCCCAAAAGAAGCTTGAACAGCTAGGATATAGTCGTCATATCTTTATAAACATGTTTCAGAATTATAATAATGCGTTAATAGCAGCTGGTATTACACCAATTAATAAGACACCCGAGATTGTGAAAGAAACCGATGAAGAATTACTTCAAATGTATGTTAATTATTCTAATTGTTTAGGACAAGCAGCGACATCAAGGCAATTAAATGAATCTCATAATATATATAATGCAGATGTCTTTACTCTACGTTTTGGTGGTATGCTTGAATTGCATAAAAGAGCAGGACTTATTTCAACGTACGGTACTCGCAAAGTTTATACCAAACAAGGATTAGCAGAAAAATTAAAGCATGTATATAGAGTGAATGAGGGACGTATTCCAATACGTCGTTTCAATGAATTTGGATTATGTGCTAGCACACTCCTGCGGTATTTCCAAACAACCAAGATAAACGAAATATGGGAAGAAATAGAGAAGGAGATTAAGCATGACAATCAAAGCTTACGGGAATAGGGAAATCAGCAAAGTAGTTTTCTCAGGAAATCCTACAGCATTATCAGTATGGCTTAAGAAACGAAATGATCGTACGAAAATACTCGCTGCACTTCCAAAAGCGTATGTGGAGCTAGGAACAAGAAAAGGATGGACACAAGAACAGATAGAGAACTGGGCTAAAGAAAATGGCCTAAAATGTGATTGGTCACAAGTAGAGGAATTATAGAGGAGACTAGATCCCACTGAAAAAAATACAAAGCATCGCAACTTTATTTCAAATATATAGTGCACTAATAATTATTATTTTCAAAATTTAACAAATATGATATAATTTATGTTAAGCGATGTTTCTTAAAAGTAAATGGTGGTTCAAGTTAGGGGAAGGGCACTCATACGGGTGCCTTTTTCTTTAGAAATCATTAAAGGAGAGTGCAACATGACTATTATCAACTTGGATGATTTTCGAAAACAAAAAGAAAAACAAGTGGTGACGATACCAATCATTGAACGGATATACAAAGAAGATGGCGAGGTTAAGATTGAAGTATCTGGAGAACGAAAAGTTTCTAAAGCCTGGTTAAACAGACACGATAAGCAAGTATAATATGTCACTAAAGAAAAAGGACCTGATATGAATATCAGATCCTTTTTCACTATGTATAATTATTTCACTACTTCTTTTAATTCTTTTCCGGCTTTAAATGCAGGTGCTTTAGATGCAGCGATTTGCATTTCTTCACCTGTTTGTGGATTACGTCCTGTACGTGCAGATCTTTCACGCACTTCGAATGTACCAAAACCAATAATCTGTACTTTCTCTTCATTTGCAAGAGCGTTTGTTATAGCATCTAATACAGCTTGTGTTGCTGCAGCTGCATCTTTTTGTGTAAGTTCTGCTTTTTCTGCTACCATTTTTGTTAATTCGGTTTTATTCATTTTTTGCACCTCTTTGAATGTAATAAGAGATTATTATAACGTACCCACGTTTCTGATGTAAATTAGATATATAGAAAAAGCCCTAGCAAGAGCTAGGGGCAATTCTGTGTGATAGTAGTAGGGGTTTGTGTAGTAACGGAACAAAAACGGCAATAATATTCCAAATGTGAATTTGAACTAATATTACGATGTTTATGCGAGGCTTTTTCTCTAGCTCGCTTATCTAGAGCTTGTGTTATTTAATAAGTGGGATAGAGCAATAATATAAGAAAGTTATAAGGCATTGAAAGACTTTCTCTATCTTCTTGTTTTATACTAGAAAGAAGGTAAGTTCTACGGAGGGAATCAAAAATTTGTGTAAAAAAGACAATTGGTGATATGCATTTATTGGAGAGTCCAAAGGATTCCAATGTTTATCGACTGTTTATATTAATAGAGGTAACTAAGTCCCTTGCATTTATATGATGAGCTTTTCTTTGGATATCTAAATAATTAACAATAAATCCCAAAAATATTTTGAACAATACACCTAAAAATGTTATTATTATTTTGAATTTTCAGTAAAATAAGAAAGGAGGTGTTCATATGAAAACATCTATACAAGAAAATCAAACTTTTTCACCAAGTGGTGCACATCAACTTGATTTAGCGGAGTTTGTATCTATTGGTCCTGATGGTTGGGAATGTTTCTCTACGGAATGTGGAATTACAGCAAGCTGTGATTGATGGTTAATTTAATTACTTATAAAAATATGTTATCAGCAGATGTAGTAACATCTGCTGATAATTTTTTAGAATAGGGAGTGTATACTAAAATGTTAAAATATGATGTAGAACCACTCAGACGTTTATTACTCGAAAAAATTCTTATCCAACAATTTTCAAGCCTAAAAGATTTACTCCAACAAAATACATCTCCGTATATAACAACCAGTGCACAAGAGCAAATTATACAGCAATTTGCAATACATATGGACTGGATGGTGATCCCAACAATAGCTAAAGAAGTTAATTTTTCTCGACACGAAAGTAATCATACGACAAGAGTATTGAAAAGAGATGGTTATCAACAATTCATATCTAAACATCCTGAGTATATTAAATCTTTATTTAACGATAAATACAATGGACTTTTTAATGATTTGGTTATACGTGCAAATAGAATTATTGAACATATAGCACTATGTCTAAAAAGAATTCAAAATGATTGGCAACAAATATGTAGAAGCTTTTTTTTAAATAAAGAATCATCTATTTCTTCAATAGATATATTTGCAGGTGATCCTCATGCTGGTAAAAATACTGTTATCATTGAATTGACCGATCAAACAGCATTTGTATATAAACCTGTATCTGTTGTGCTTGATAATGTGTTACAAGGTATTATTGAATGGACAAATGGATCTGAAGGCCCCCCATTAAAAACAGTAAATAGCATCGTCAGGAATGGATATGGATATTTTGAATTTATAAAAAATGATTCTAAATGTGTAACCCAAGAAGAAGTAATCAGATTTCATAAATGTTTAGGAAAACATTTAGCACTAGACTGTGCTTTAGGTACTGTAGATGGACATATGGAAAACATAATAGCTGTAAAAGACACCCCTTATCGGGTTGATTTAGAAACAGGTTTTCATACAGTTAATTCTTATCAAAAAGAAAAATTTTCAGCTATTGAACAAACTGGACTTTTAATTAATATTACCAAAATGCCTAGTAATTGGCCTATTGTCTCCGGAATACAAGCTGGAACAATACCTAGACTAAGTTTTTTTGCACCATTTGTTATTAATGATGGTACAGATAATATGGAAGTCCAATATAGACGTAACAGTAGAGGTAAAGTAACTAATCGAATTTACTTTATGAATAGTTTAGTGCATCCAGAAGATTATATAGATGATATAACAGATGGATTTAATATGATGTATAAATGGATAACTACAAACAAAGAAGAACTTTTTAAATTAGTAGAGGAAAGAGTATTCAAATCTCAAGCGATTTCTCGCCATTTATTCCGTGCTACAGCTTTTTATTCATTATTAACTCGTCGGTTATTTCTACCTGAAGTTAGGCAAACAGGAAACCTTAGAGACCAATTACAAGATGCCACAAACCTTTTAGAAAACCCAAAAAGCAAACTAGAACCATTAAAAGAAGAGTTTAAATTATTTCATGAATTTCGGGATATATTAAATTTTGATATTCCGTATTTCTATAGACCTCTTGAAACTAATAACATATGTGCAAGTGACGGAAACACATTTCACAATTTCTTTGATTCCAACATTTTAGATGATCTGAGAACTCGTCTAGAAATTTTCGAACTCTCACTTAAAGATAATCATAAAGCAATCATAGAATGTCTTTCCAGTACAAAAAATAACAAAAGCAATTCATATTCATCAAATAATCCAGTGTATTAATAGTCAGTTATAAAAAAATAAAAAATGATATAATAATTAAAAGTAGAAAATTTGGGGTGGGAAAATTATGCACTTATTAGCTAATCAATTAAATGAACAGATTCAACATGAAAATCCATATATATATGCAATGCTTTCAGATTTAGGAAAACAAATATATTATCCCAAAGAGGGGATCCTGAGTCAATCTGCTGAAGCTAAACAAAAAGCTAATAAATATAACGCTACTATAGGAATTGCTTTAGAAAATAACGAACCAATGCATTTAAAAGTAATTCAAGATACACTATCTTCATACTCTCCCAAAGATATCTATGATTATGCACCACCTGCCGGGAAAGCAGAATTGAGAACATCATGGCGTAAAAAAATGTTTGAAGAAAACCCATCACTTAGAGAGAAAAAAATTGGAAATCCAATCGTCACTAATGCACTTACTCATGGCCTAAGCATTACCGCTGATTTATTTGTGGACGAAGGCGATAGTGTAATTATACCTGATAAAAATTGGGAAAATTACGAATTAACTTTTGGAATACGTAGAAAATGTGAAATTATTAATTATCAATTTTATAATGAAAATGGAAAATTTAATGTCGCTGGACTTTACCAAGCAATTATAAAGCAAAAACACAAAGGTAAAGCGATTGTTATATTAAATTTTCCGAATAATCCAACAGGGTATACTCCTGATATAGAAGAAGGTAAAGAAATTACAGCCGCTCTTAAAGATGCAGCCGAAAACGGAATTAATGTTGTAGTTATCACAGATGATGCATACTTTGGGCTATTTTTTGAAGATACATTACATGAATCACTTTTTGGAGCCTTATGTAATCTTCATCCACGTCTATTTCCTATAAAAATAGACGGAGCCACAAAAGAAGAATATATATGGGGGTTCCGTGTTGGATTTATTACGTATGCTTCGGAAAGTAATATACTATTAAATGCATTAGAACAAAAAACAATGGGAATCATTCGATCAACTATTTCCAGTGGACCACATCCATCGCAAACGTTTGTACTACATGCGTTAAATTCACCACAATTTCATGAGCAAAAAAAAGAAAAATTTAATATTATGAAAAGACGGGCTTGGCTTGTGAAAAATTCACTTGACAGTGGAAATTACAACGACGAATGGGAATGTTACCCATTTAATTCCGGGTATTTCATGTGCTTAAAATTAAAAACTGTTGATGCTGAATCCCTTCGAACTCATTTACTTAATCATTATGGTATCGGAACAATTGCACTGGGTAAAACTGATTTACGTGTCGCCTTTTCTTGTATCGAAGAGGAAAATATTGAAGACTTATTTTATCTGATTTATCAGGGAATCAAAGATATAAAACAAAGAATATCTCAATAAAATGTTGTTTTATTCCATTCTTCAATTATAAAAGTACACCTATTTAGCAGGAAATAGAGTATCTATAAAAAATATATAATTAAAAGCTTCATATCTAAATTAATTAAAATAATAGAATAGGGAAGGATTCGTATTATGATAGAATTACAAAAAATTGAGGAATTTAATGATGAACAAAAAAAGTTTATATTATACAGCATAATTAGTTATATAAATGTTTATAGTAAAGTGGCAACAAAAGAACAGTTAGAATTTATAGAAGATTTATTTCAACTTATAAAAGAAGACATGCAGACAATAATTAGTAATTAAAATTCTAGATTTCACTTAAATAAATATAGGATAACACCAATTCGCTATCAAGCTAAGGTTGGTAAAGGTCAGATTCAGACGGTAAATCTTTTTTATAAACAGTACGACTTTATTTCAAAGCTACAGGGAATACTTAGTCGAAACTTAGAATTAGACGGCTATAATGAAGAGTTGAATATCGCCTTTGAGTATCATGACATCCAACATTATAATTATGATCCTTTCTTTATTAAAATCATTGAAATTTTAATAAACGCAAAGCTTTAGAGTTATATAAAGAGGAACTATGCCGACAAAAGAGAATAAAACTAGTGTCATCCTTTATCACCGCTACACAACTAACGAATCACTGGCTGAATACATTTATATTTTTAATTGTTTAGAGGAATTGAAAATTACTGTACAAGTTTCTTTAAAAGATATACCTTTTAATAATTTTTATAAAAGTTCAACTGTACTAGACGAACTCAGAGAAATAGAAAAAGAAAGAGGAGGGAACTTACTATCTGCTTTCTACGTCAACAGTAAAACTCCGCTAAAATGGCATATTCAAAAGGCATATTTGGGAGGCAAGGCCAAACAATATAAAGAATGGTAGCTGATTTTAGGAATGTAATAAAGAGAAAAAATATGGTTAATTAGTTAAATAAGGTTCAATCAAACAATCAAATTTTGTTATAAAGATGAGCATGTTTTAGTCAAACTTTTTTTCAAAACATGCTCTTTATACATGTCTTCATATTAAGGTTATTAGTAAAAATTGAATTAAACTTTCTTTTAAAGCTACATCAAACCTCATATATATTTTATTTCTCTTCTATTTTTATCAATGGACGTAAAGCTCCGTTTTCAACTTCTTCTGGTAAGTGAAACGAATACCTTCTTACAATATTTATATGTTCATGTCCCACTGGGGAGAGTCTTTGTATGTCCTCTTTATCAATTTCTACACCATTTTCTCGTATAGCATCAAGAGCTGCTGTCATATATCGGGTATTCCATACGACAATGGCATTAACAATAAGACCTAATGCTCCTAACTGATCTTCTTGTCCTTCACGGTAACATTGTAGAAAGCTTTTCAAGGTTAGGGAGAAGTACCAAAGACTTAATCGAATTAGTTGAGTATTTTGAACAAAAAGGTGTAAAACTTATCAGTCTCAAAGAAAACTTTGATACGAATACACCACAAGGGAAACTAATGTTAATTGTATTTCAAGCATTCAGTCAATTTGAACGAGATTTAATCGTACAACGGACGAAAGAAGGAATAGAAAGTGCTAGAGCCAGAGGAAGAAAAGGTGGCCGTCCAAGAATAAAAGAAAAATATATAGAAAAAGCCTTAAACCTATATGCTTCTAAAGAATATAGTATTAGTGAAATTGTTGCCATGTCTGGAATTAGTCAAGCAACGTTATATCGATACATAAGAGAAAAAGGAATAAATGAAAAAGAAAAACAGAGTGCTGAAAAAGAAAAAACAGCTGAAATTAGAATGTGGCTTAGAGTAGAAAATAATAGCAAATTTGTCAGGGGAAAGAGTAAGGTACGGAAAAAAGTGGAGCAATATCTAAGATATCATTTTAATATGGAAGTGAATTCATCTGGTGAATATGTATTTTACGTTCCCTACAAAGATGTCGATGATTTAACAAAGCAGGTTGAAGATATTATTTGCGAGATTGCAAGTGATGCTGATAGAAGAAATTGCTTTATTGAGGCGAATACTTATTGTGATGAATTAGACTTGTATTTGTAAAGCTGTAAGGGGTTTGGAGTGCTATTGCCGTTTTTGTTCCGTTACTACACAAACTCCTAGTACCAAGGAAACTAATCTCAGCATACAGTCAACATTTAGATATTTATATTAATAAATATAAAACGGTGTTTCAGAGTATATGTTTGTTGCTGCATATTCTAAATTTAATAATATCCTTCCAAACTCATTTCATTTTAGAAGGATATTTCCAATCTTTTTCTGTTCCTGCTTTTGGAGTAGAATTAGACGTTTTTTGAGGAAGGGTTTGTTTCTCTATCTTATCCAATCGCTCTTCTACTTTTTCTATTGCCTCTTTTGTTTCTTTCAGCTCTAATTTAATTTCCGTCAACAAACGCAATATAGCGTCTCCTTTTGTCATTTTCAAAGCCAACCACCCCTTCATATATTCGTTCAAAAGAGTTTATATAGTTAGCATTTTACCATATCGACCTTAATACAAAAAACAAGTATTGATGCCACAAAGAAAAGACACTCTCCTTTGAGTGTCTTTTCTCCAACTTGAACCATCTTAATTCTAATAACATCCACTTCTTCTTACAATTACAAATATATCAGCTATCTTTCAAATCACATTCATTTTACCATATTTCTCTATAAAAATTTTTGAGAAATATGATATATAACTATTTTAAATTAAAATCTAGCAAAAAACGAACGTATTTTCGTAAAATAGGTTGAATATTTGGGTTGAATAGGAATATAATAAGAACAAACGTTCTTATATTTTAGGGAGGAATCACAGTGTATGACTATTCAATCCTACCGAATAGGATCATCTTATGTGTTGATTTACGAAGTTTTTACGCTTCAGTAAGCTGCATCAAAATGGGATTAGACCCAATGCATACAAAATTGGCTGTAGTAGGTGATGTGAATAGAAATGGTTCAATCGTGCTAGCTGCAACCCCTCCATTAAAAGCATTGGGTGTAAAGAAGATGGCAAGATTATACGAGATTCCTCGTAGAAAAGACATTCTTGTGGTAAATCCAATTATGAGCACTTATATAAAATGCTCCAATTACATAACAAAATTAGCTTTGCAATACGTTCCTATTGAGGATTTTCACCAATACAGCATCGATGAATTTTTTATGGATATTACTGATAGCATCCATTTATTCGCCCAAGATCCATACGAATTCGCTATGAAATTCAAACGTGAAATATACGATCATACACGAGTTGAATGTACCATCGGAATTGCTCCTAACCCATTAATGAGTAAGGTTGCTTTAGACATTGAAGCTAAGAAGAACAAAAACGGGATTGCTTTTTGGAAGTACGAGGATGTACCTACAAAACTAGGGAGCATACGACCCCTTAATAAATTTTGGGGCATATCATATAAAACAGAAGAAAAGTTAAATAGAAAGGGAATATACTCTATTGGTGATTTAGCCAATTATCCCCTTAAATACTTAAAACAGAGTTTCGGCAAGATTGGAGAAGAATTACACTTACATAGCCACGGAATCGACTTTAGTCGCATTTCAGAAAAATATGTTCCAGCCACAACTTCTGTTGGGAAAAGCCAAATTTTAATGCGTGACTACACAATAGAAGAATTCCCGATTATTCTACTGGAGCATATAGAAGAAGTTTGTTATCGGCTTAGAAGACAAAACAAACTTGCTCAAACCGTTCATTTTTCTGTAGGTTATAGCAAGAGTTATACAGGTGGTATTAGAAAAACACATACTTTAAACCGCCCAACAAATCTAACGATGGATATTTATCATATCTGTACATACTTCTTACATCAACAATATACTGGCGAACCCATTCGCAGCATAAACATATCCTTAACAAACCTACTTCAAGAAGGGGAAGAACAAATTTCTCTTTTTGATAATGTCACGAAACGAGAACAAGAAGTGAAGTTAACAAAAGTAATGGATGAAATACGCACAAGGTTTGGGAAGAACAGTATTTTACGAGGGATTTCCTACACGCATAGCGCTACAGCTAGACACAGAAATACACTAATTGGAGGACACAAATCATGATTAATGCTAATATGCCAAAAGGAAGAGGAATGGTGAAATTCACTCCGTTTGCAGCAATGCCTGAACAGTTTGTTGGTATTCGTGAAATCATCAAGGAGAAAAACAAAGTAACTCGGCCGATCTTAACCGCTGAAGAAAAAGAACTGATCGAGAACATGTTGTTATGTTCCTTATTATCTGAAGAAGAAATACTAATTACATATTATGAAGATGGTTATTTACTCTCTAGCTATATGACTGTTGTTGGTATTGACCAGCAAAATAGTGCTGTCATATGTACCGATGCTTTTCGTAATAAGATGACACTACGATTTTCTAATATAATAGACGTAAAATAGAATAGATTTAAGTGATCAGATTTGAATTGTTATAAAGGAGTGTATAAAATGCAAGGGAATCAGCTAAGAAGGAATACAGCAAGAACAGTTATTCATAACGATATAAATAACTATCCCCATTTAAATATACCTATGATTATTAATGAAAAAAACGGAATGATTTACGAGGTTTTAAACGTTGGTTTTCATAATAATGATGCGGTAGGAATGATAACAACGGACGGTTTCGCTACAACTAGGATAAATACACCAATCGTATCAATAAAAAACAATGATGGTAGCATTCAAGCATGTCACTACCTTTAGAATTGGAATATTGGGTACTTTCATGTATGCGTGCTGCTTCAACAGGAAAAAATCCGTTTCCATGTAAAGTTGCTTTTGGAATCATTGACACTAAATTTCATGTGGAATTCAGATGAAAAAGGAGCAATATTAGAATGCTCTACACCAATTCGTCCAACAACATCTTCCGATAGATGAAGAGCAGTATTTCAATTTAAATATGATAGTATTACACTTAGTATGAGCCTTATATTTTATTATATTGTACTAATCATGGGGGTATGTATATGCGTAAATTATTCAGTGGAAAACGTGTACTAGAAAGGGAAACAAACGAAGGTTCATCCTATTTTGTAGTACCAGAAGAGAAATTTCAGAAGTATGTGGTGCTATGGGGATATTTAATCCCACACGGAGTTTTCAATCAGCCTAATAAATGGGTAAATACGTATACGATCAACCCATTGGATAGATATGTTTTAGTAACAGAATTCAATCCTGAAGAGTATGAATATATGATTTACGAAGAAACAAGGGTTGCTAGAAAATTGCATAAAATATTAGAGCCTTATGGAATAGATATTAATAATGAATTTGAAGAGTTCGTAAAATTAAAAGAGATTCCAAAAGCAGCTATAAGCAAAGTGAAGGACTGTTTATTAGAAAAAGAGTGTATGAATGAATATCCAGAAGACTTTCCAGTAGTAGACGGCTATGAATATATAATTGAGGGACAGAAAACGAAACTTTTTGTTGAAACTGAAACTTATCATAATGATGACACACTATATGACCAAACAGGGAATTTTAATCATAGTTATATCGTTGAAACTTATCGTAAGACAGTTACAAATGGATTTATTTATGTGTTTAAAACGCATGACAATGAATGGTATCAATATTATGCAGCAGACGCTAGTAAAGACTGTTGGATAATGAAAGAAGTTTATGATGATGAGTTAGAAAATTTACCAATTTCATCTTATGAGCTAATTGAAACAGAGAAACGTGAGATTCCGGAAGAAGAATTAATGCCTAATATTAGCTGGAAAGAATTAATAGATCCGAATAATGAATGTGATTTCTATTACTCTGATAAAATGTTTGCAATGAGTTTCTTAGCAAATGAGGGAAGATATAATGTAGTGAACATTAATGGGGAATGGAAAAGATATAGTGAAATGGTTTTTAAAGGAGAAGCACCATTTTCCAAATGGTATGATTTAGTATTTATTGGGACGGCTAAACAAGGGGCAACTGAAGGAAAACAATTTACCCAAGAAGAAATGATGCAATTTGCAGTATATATGCGAGAAAAGAGAGAGAAGTCATCATTGCATTAATCAAAAGGAGTGTACGAATATGGACTTTTTGTACTTATTACCATTTATTCTTATAGTATTTATTATTTTAATCTTTTTATTTCAAGTTCGTCAGCAAAAAAAAATTAGAGAACAAATTTTCGGATTAGCTAATAATACTTTAGAGTTAACGACTAAGGAATTTTTAGAAATGAGAAATAAAAGTTTCGGTGGAAAAGGGAGAGCATTGTATTCTAATAATTATAACTTCGCAGGAGTGTATATATTACATAATAAATCTAAAGATTTATATTATGTGGGACAAGGAAAGCAGGTTTTAAATCGAGTGAACAATCATTTCACTGGAAAGGGTAATGGAGATGTTTATGCAGATTACAAATACGGAGATTATTGGACAATCAAGATGATAGCTCTTGAAAAAAGTGGTTTTAATACTTTGAATGAATTAGAAAGGTATGCAATTGAAACCTACAATTCTTATAAAAGAGGCTATAATAAAACCAGAGGAAATAAATAATATGTTTTAATTAATCTGGTTCATGGTAAACAACAACTAATCTACAAACAAGCAATCTCTACACTTACTATGTAAAACATACCGGGCTTATGTAAAAATTTCTCAATATTATTACTATGTAAACTATAATATAAGTAATTCTTTTTATTATTATATGTTTGTTCTTTCTTGTTGTAGAATCCTTATTATAAGGATTCTATTTTTTTTGCATTAAATTTCTACAAATAAAAAAAGATAAGATCGGAGAATACGATCTTATCTTCAGCACAAGGAGTAAACATAAGTGATAACCATCATATTTTTATTATACTTTAATTTTTGTTAATTTTGAATATTAAAACCATAATTCACAAGTATATCTATATTGAGAAATTTATTACAAAATTAGCTATAAATGATTCAAAATCCGAATGTAAACTTTCTCACAAAAGTTTACATTCGTTTCCCCTTAAACATTGACTTTCATCTAATTTCATTGATATTATAAAAACGGACAAAAAAGTATACATTCAAATCATTGAAAATAGAGGAATTGAAAAACAGATGGATAAAAAGCAACATTTAATTGATGTACAACCAATTCGGAGCATAGAACAGATCGAAGATATGAAATGGTCTCTTAAACGTCATTGTTCAGATCGTGATTATATTTTATTCCTACTTGGGATTAATACTGGATTACGTGTAAGTGACTTACTTAAAATGGAAACGAATGATATTTTAAAATTAAAGCGAAAAAAGCGGAAAGAATTTAAAGTTAAAGAAGGAAAAACAAAAAAGGAACGTATCATAAATATTACATCTATTTTTGAGGAAGTACTTCCATACGCTGAAGATCTAAAAAGTACCTGGTTATTTCCTTCTCGAAAAGGTGATAAACCCATTAGTAAAATCCAGGCTTATCGACAGTTACAAAAAGCCGGGGATTTTGCCGGAGTCGAATCTTTAGGTACCCATACCATGCGTAAAACATTTGGATATTGGTTTTACAAGCAAACAAAGGATATTGCTATGTTACAAGAAATATTGAATCATAGTACACCACAAATTACACTAAGATACATTGGAATTAATAAAGAAGAAAAAGATAATGTACTTGATACATTCCGAATCTAATTTGAATTTGGGTGTTTTTGCCCATCCTCCGAAAAAGGGGAATAAAACAAAATGTAATAAAGCTATTCTATCTCTATGGCTTCTTCAATGAATGGACATTGTTTTTGAAGAGGAAATTTCTGGAGTAACAAAGGATCGCGAACAACTCAAAAAAGTGCTAGCAGATTTACGAGAAGATGATACCATTTATGTTACCGATATAACAAATTTATTAAACAGTTATATTTAGGACATATATTCATTTTAGAAAGGATAATTTTAAAAATGGAAATAGAGAATTTACTTAGAGTTACGACAAGGTGGGAATTAAGAGATTGGCTTGAGGAAAATTCAAAAACAGAAAAATTTTGTTGGGTGATAGTAAGTATAACTGAACAATCAGAAGTGATTCAGTATTTAGATGCAGTTGAAGAGGCACTATGTTTTGGTTGGATTGATGGCATAAAGAAGAAAATATCAGATACTGAACTTGCTCAAAGGCTTTCCCCAAGAAAGAAAAACAGTAATTGGACAGAATTAAATAAGGAAAGAGTAAGGAGATTATATCAATTAGGTTTGATGAAAGAAGAAGGACTGAGAGTTCTTCCTGATATGCGACCTGAATCTTTTACTATAGATGCAGATATTGAAACTCGTCTGAAAGAAGATGACCAATCATATCAAAACTTTATTAATTTTCCTGATCTATACAAAAGGATTAGAATTGATACGATACAAAGTTATAGAAATGAACCTAATATTTTTAATAAAAGATTGGATAAGTTTATTGAAAATACCAGAGAAAATAAAATGTACGGTCAATGGAATGACAATGGTCGCTTAGTCAATTATTAAGGGAAGGAAATGAGAATTGAAATTAGAACGTTTGATATCAATCATATTCAAGCTCTTAAATAATGAAATTTTGTCAGCTTCTAGTTTAGCTGATGAATTTCAAGTATCACCACGGACAATTTATAGAGACATCGAAGCTATTTGTGCTGCTGGAATACCAGTTGTTTCTTACCAAGGGACTAACGGGGGATTCGGTATAATAAAGGGATACAAATTTGATAAAAGCTTAATGGGTTCTTATGACATTCTGAATATAATTACAGTATTAAGTAGTTTATCGAATATCTTTAAAGATACAGAAATTGAACATACGATAGATAGACTAAAAGTACTGGATACAAACAGTAATAATAAGTCTTTATTGGTTGACTTGGAAAGCCATAGAACAGAACCCAATTCATTAATGAATCTGCGAAAAGCTATACATGAAAAAAAGGTAATACACTTTAATTATGTAAGTAATAAAAATGAATTTACATCTCGTGAAGTAGAACCTATTCACCTTCATTATAAGTTCCGTAACTGGTATATGTATGGTTATTGTAGAGAACGTCAGAATTATAGAGAATTTAGATTATCACGTATGATGGATGTAACTCTGACACAAGAAAAGTTTCTACAACATCACGAAATTAAAGATGAAGCATTTTATTCGAACCGTAATCTGGTGGGGTTTGAGGATGTAGTAATCTGGGTGAGTCCTAATTCCTTAGCAGAAGTATTAGATCAATTCCAGAATTCTTCAAAAACCATTAACGATGACGGAAGTATGACAATTACAATTTGTGTTTATCAGCCTCTACAGGCTGGATGGCTTAAATCGATTCTTTTAAGCTTTGGTAGCGGTGCTAAAATTGTAAAACCGATGGAACTGCAATCAATTTTAATAGATGAGGCCAAAAAATTAATAAAAGCTTATGAAGATATATGACAAGCTGCTGTCATATATCTTTTTTTATAATCTAGATATCAACTTTTAAAAAAACAGAACTAAAGGAGTAGATGTTAAATGAACCATGCAAAAAATATGTATAAGTACCATCTTTGGGCTAATAAGGTGTTACTAGAAAGAATAAAAGAATTACCAAGCAATGTCCTATATAAAGAGGCTAATAGTTCATATCCAAATATTGCTCAAACGTTTAGCCATATCTATGTAGTAGATGTTATGTGGTTACAAGTACTTAAAGGAATTGGTATGCAAGAAGCGTTGGAAGCTTCTATGGCATTATTAGAAAAGACTAATTTATATTCTGTAGATGAATTTATTAAGTCTTTCGAAGAACTAGCTTCACAGTATGAAGAATGGATGAATAGCCAAAAAGATTTAGAACAAAAAATTAATTTGAATAATCCTTGGTCAGGTGCTAGAGAGACTGCATACTCAGAAATTTTATTTCACGTTACTAACCATGGTACCTATCATCGAGGTAACATAACAACCATGCTAAGACAACAGGGGCACGCTTCAACAATGAATGACCTAGCTTTATATTGGTATCAGAGTTAGGGCAAAAAGTACTTGTAAATTAATGATGGTTCATATGAGAATCTAATAAAATATTCATCTGTTTTCTATAATAAATGTCCTTCAATTAAACTAACGGGGGCATTAGCTTAATAAACCAAATTTAAAAAATCGGCTCCTTTACGTAAAGGAATCGATTTTTTTTGCTACAGTTTTCTTAACGCTGTAAATCCGCATTTTCCTAACATTACTCCTGGTAGGGGTAACGCCACATCGCTATCAAGCTAAGCTCATACAACATCAATTATAGTAGAGATTGTTTCTTTTTTCTAAAGGCTACGTGTAGGGAGTTTAAAGATTTGCATACGAAATAAACCCTAATGGGTTTTATTTTTTGATTTAAGCCGCTTGATTATCAGACATGTTCCAATTGTAAACGACACCTAATATATCAAAGACTGTTTTCTTCTCATACCTATGAGATTTTCGCCCGTTTTGCTGTAGGAGATTGAACAGGCGAAGTAACACCTTTGATAGCTCTTGGGTGTCTTTCTGTATAGCTTGGAAAAGAAGGAGAAAGTAATCTTTAATCATATATATGGCCTTATATTCACTCAGTTCTCGTTTCTTTTTTATAAGAAGTAATTGCCGCATTTGAAACATGGTAGAAGAACAGAGTATAATGGCAATCAATTGCCCATACAAATGACATTCCAATAGTTCTCGTTTTATCTTTTTACAATGATGAATATGAAAGAATGATTTCCACGTTTTAAATAAAATCTCGATTTGCCAACGTAAAGAATACCAATCATGTACTTGTCCCATCGGGACAATATCTGTAGGAGTATTTGTCATATATACATTGATACCGCTAAGTCGTTTACTACGAGCAGAATACTTCATTCCTTTCTTTTTTCTCTTACAGTTTGATCTTGTAATCGTTTTTGTTGTTGTTCTTTTATTAGTCGATGAACAATCACACGAGTAGGGACTTTATCAGTCATTCCTACATAAGCGTTGGATATTTCACATGTTTGTCCTGGTTGAAGAGAGTTCATTAAAACCTCCATATCTATCTGGATATACTCTGTACCTTTCTTGATTCTGCCATCTTGAAAATAAGCAGGGTTAGGATTTTTTTGATAAATACGTGTATTCGATTTGATACGTGAGATATAATAAGCCTTTTTATCTTGTATATGTTGAAGATCTTTCAAATGAAAATAACCTAAATCTCGGATACATAAATCATTCGCTATTACAGTTGGGACACACAGGGAACCGTAGGTTCGATCATGTTGTTTACCTGGACCTGTATGAATATGAAGGAATTGTCCACTTAATAAATCATACTCAAGCTGAATCTTTACTCCGGCTGTATGGCTGCATCCTCCTGCACCTGGATAAACGAATGAAAAGGGATCTGGAAGTTGAAATGCAGTTGAATCTAGGATACGAATACGCTTGAAAATAGAAGTGTATGGAGAAGAGAGCTGCTTAGCTGAAGATAACTTTTGGTTGAGAAGTTTGGCTAATACTTTCTGTAGAAACTGCACAGCTGCAGCGTTAAATCGCTGATTTAGTCCTTCGGGACTGATGAGCACTTCTGTTGATGCTTCTAAACAACTACATAACTGGGCTAAAGACGTTTTTGCTACACTTTGGCTTATCCATACACATAAAGCTATTAAATCTTGTGCTCGATACTTACTTGCTCGCTGTACAAACCCAACATCTCTAGCTAGATTCTGTAAGGTATTTGGGGATAAAAGACTCTGAATCTCCTGTGCGAATAGTTGTAGTTCGTCAGATACAGAAATAGACATACAAAAAACGCCATCCTTTCCTATGATTCTACAGAAAGAATAACGTATTTTTTATTTTGAGGGTATTTCTTTTTGCTATCAAACTACCTTTTTTTATTAAAGATTGAATCCATAAAAAAGGAAACACTAACTAACATAATGCACTGTTATATTTTTCAATCTACCTTTGGAGTATACATACCATTCTGAATCATATAATACTCCATCGCTTGATTTAACCATTCTTCCTCTTCTTTTGTATATGGGGAGGAAAACATATTTTCAAGCCTTTCTTTTTCTAGATCTTCTAAATCTTGTATAGCGTATATCGCTTCTTCACCAACAAATTCAAATGTTGCCTTCATATGCTTATCTACTAACTCTTGTACCTCAGGATCCTGCACCGATTTTCCCATCAACCTTTTTACTTCCTTAGACAACTGAATAAATTCTTTATCTAATGCCACTAGTTCTTCTTTAGGCTTGTTAAATAACTGATCAGCCACATCTTTTGATATATGTTGTTCAACCCATAGTCGTTGGTCCTTCTCTATTTGCATGCTGTTAATTAAACTCATTAAAACTGGACTATCAACTTCTCCTTCATCTGCTATTAATTCAATCGTGCGATTAATAGCGTTTAATGTGGTTTCAATTTGTTCTTTTTTCTGCTCGAAAGCCTTTTTTTGTTTTTGTAATGTGTCATTTAAGTTTGAATTAAAACTAGACTCCTTCATCATTTTACCGATTTGTTCCAAACTATAGCCTAAAAATTTAAAACTAACTATTTTTTGCAACGTAAGGACATCCTGGTCATTGTATTGCCGATGACCAGAAGAAAGTTGCTTTTCAGCTTTGAGTAACCCTATTTCATCATAATAATGTAATGTTCGTATTGACGTCCCGGTTTTAGCAGAAAATTCTCCAATTGAATATTTTTTATTATTACTCATCTTACATTCTCCCTTCTTTATTCAAACCTGTTTACCTTGATCATACTACCTCACGTAACTGTAGGTACAAGTTTAAAAATTCAATTTTCTAGTATCAAGAATATAAACTATTCTTTATGGATGGGAGAAAAAGCATTTTTATCAAACTTTATTCAAAAGATACATGTACATCCTAGATAGAAAAAATACCGTTTTTTCGTTATGGGGGTACCACAAAATCTTAGCTTGATAGCGATGTGGTAGGACCCCCATTCTCAAAAATTAACAAATATGATACGATTTTCTTTAAGCGATGTTTCTTAAAACTAAATGGTAGTTCAAGTTAGGGGAAGGGCACTCATACGGGTGCCTTTTTCTTTAGAAATCATTAAAGGAGAGTGCAACATGACTATTATCAACTTGGATACTTTTCGAAAACAAAAAGAAAAACAAATGGTGACGGTACCAATTATTGAACGGATATACAAAGAAGATGGCGAGATTAAGACTGAAGTATCTGGGGAACAAGAAGTTTCTAAAGTCTGGCTAAACAGACACGATAAGAAAGTATAATATGTTACTAAAGAAAAAGAATCTGATATGAATATCAGATTCTTTTTCACTATGTATAATTATTTCACTGCTGCTTTTAATTCTTTTCCAGCTTTAAAAGCAGGGACTTTAGATGCAGCGATTTGCATTTCCTCACCTGTTTGTGGATTACGTCCTGTACGTGCAGATCTTTCACGTACTTCAAATGTACCAAAACCAAGAATTTGTACTTTCTCTTCATTTGCAAGCGCATTTGTTATAGCATCTAATACAGCTTGTGTTGCTACAGCTGCATCTTTTTGTGTAAGTTCTGCTTTTTCTGCTACCATTTTTGTTAATTCGGTTTTATTCATTTTTGCACCTCTTTAAATGTAATAAGAGATTATTATAACGTATCTACGTTTCTCAAGTAAACAAAGATATATAGAAAAAGCCCTAGCAAGAATTACTTTTGCTTTGTCTTGTTCTGTAGTTTCTTCTTTTTTTGAACAAAGGCCTTTAACTTCTTTAAATAATCAATTTCCATACGCAAACGTTCATTTTCTTCTTTTAATGCCTCTATAGACCCTTCAACAATCTCATGATTTAATTTTGATATTGTATTTGTGTTTTTCATAGCTGGACGTCCTCTCTTCTTTGTATACAGGGAATCTACGAACTGTTTCATATTGTTACTATCTTGTTTGGTATTCAATATTTTATTATTAAATTGGCATGGAATAAATCCAATAAAATTCAATAAGTATAGACAAAAAAGCTTATCCTTTAGTACTTTTTGATAAGCTTTTTTATTATTGTCTTCATCTCTTTTTCGTTTTAGGGGTATTTTGATTTGTTGATTTTATAGCCTGTTAGCGATGGGGCGAAACCACATGTCAATCAAGCTTAAAGTAATTGTTTTTAACTTTTATTTTTTATTCTTTAATTTTAAATCGTGAAATTAATCCTTCTAATTCTGTATTTTTATTCTTTATTTGCATGGCTTGATTTGTTATTTCTGTAATGGCTGATGCTTGCGTTTGAATGGCTTGTACGGTTTGATTTGTATCTATCGCTACTCTTGTAGAAGTTTCTGATACTACTGATAGTGAAGCGTTAATTTCTTCAGTTCCAGCAGACATTTCTTCTGTTGTAGCTGATACTTCTTGGATTTGACGCGTTATCTTATGAATGTCTTTCATGATTGTTGAAAAGGCTTCGTCTGCTTCATTAGCAGCATTTCTTCCTTGGGTAGCTTCTTCGTGTCCTTTTCTCATGATTTGAACAGTATCTTTTGTATCTTGCTGGATTGATTTAATTAAATCATTAATTTCATTTGCGGATTGCTTGGATTGTTCAGCTAAATCTCTCACTTCAGCTGCAACAACTGCAAATCCTTTTCCATTTTCTCCTGCACGTGCTGCTTCGATTGCAGCATTTAAAGCAAGAAGATTTGTTTGTTCCGCAATATTTGTAATCGCGTCTAAAGCTTTATCTATGTGTTGTGTGCGCATAATAAGACGTTCTATCACCGTAGATGTTTCTTCAACAACTGTATGCACATTATTCATTTGAATAATAGATTGCTTGATTACTTTACTACCATTATTTACACGATCTGTTGTAGCGACAGATACTTCAGCAACAGTTGATGCTGATTCAGCTACTGATTGAACTCCATTTGTTAGGTCATTCATTGCTGTTGAACTTTCATGAATATTAGTAACTTGTCCTTCTATTTGTTTATTTACTTCATTAATTGTTAGAACAGCTTCGTTAGATATTTTAGATGCCTGTTTTGTATTCTGCAACATACTGTCAGTAGAGGAGGTAACTTCGTATGTCGTTACTTGTATTTTCTCAATTAAATGTTGTAAATTATCTAACATGTTATTAAAAGAAGTAACAATAGCTCCTAATTCATCATTTGCTTGATAGGAAGTACGTATTACTAAATTTCCATCTGCTACTTGTTTTATATCATGCTGTAATAAATTAATCGGACGTTGAATAGCTGTTTTAATGACATATCCAATACATATAATAATTGCAGTCGCAATAACTGAAATAAGAATAAATATCATCATTGCAGTTTTGGCGCTGTGAGCATTACGTTCCTGTAATTGTTCTGCTTGGTTCCTATTAGAATCAGCGAGTTCTTGAATAGACTTTATTGATTTTTGCATAGCGGGCTCAACTTCTTTTAAATAATAAGTATAAGCCTCTTCGTTTTTGTTTTGCATTGCTAAATTTTGTGCTTCTTTCATCTTCGGTCTTAACTCGCCGAAATTCACTTTGAAATTTCCAAAAAACTCCTTTTCTTGTGGGGAGCTTAACGTTGATTCCAAACCTTTTATTAACTGGTCATTTTCTTCACGTACTTTAGACAGATTGTTTGCCAACTCTTTGTTTCTATTTTCATCTGTTGTTATCATAAGTTCCATAAAATTAGCATTAGCATGATAGAAATTAGATTCTAGAGTCTTTACCCGTTGAATTGGAAGTAACATGTCGTTATACATACTTTCAGCATTTTTGTCTGTTTTCTTTAATGCTATTCCCCCTATAAGGGATAAAATGATACATGCAATACTCGCTGTAATCATTAATGCATTCAATTTCGTACCAATTTTACTGTTTTTTAGAACTGACATTAAACCACTCCTTATTAAATCTTTATATTACGCTATACATCTCATGATATAAAACAACAAATAACGACATGTTTTTTTAGAAATGTTTTTAGTTGTTATTTTTTTGTTATAGAGAAATATGCAATTTTGTATATCTAAATAAAAGGAAATATTGTGAGTAATGATATTAAATTATACTAAAATTTTTACAATCTAGTTAAATATAAACACAACTGGTATGACCAAAAAGAAAGGAGAAGGGCACACTAATAGAAGTTTAGTAAAGTTGCAACAGAACCAATTAAACCTTTAAAATTTAGTCCAACTATTTTATCAAAATACACCAATTAATAGGAGGAATTACCATGATAAACCGTTAGTCGCAGGGTTATTAGTTACAGCAGTATCTACAAGTTGCTTCTCACCTGTAAATACTTTTGCAGAAAGTAAGACAAATTATTCACAACAAACAAATAGTCTAAATGAAGCTGCTATGAATAGGTTATCAAATTCGATTAGGACATTAGGATCACAGACGCCATTAATTCAAGGATATGGGCTAATCATATTAAAGCAACCAGACATTGAAGTAAATGCTATACCTGGAATAACAACTGATCAACGTACTGCAAGAGATCATGTTCAAGAATGGCTGAGGAACAGTTAACAGGACAATATAGATTACACTAAGTTAAAGATGTAAAAAAGTATCCAAATAAAAATGAATGCTTTTTCCTTTTATTCACATGAAATTCAAAAAAATGATCATGAATCCCAAAAACGACCTCTCAGATTCCTTTGTAAAGTTTTTGATTACTCAGGGTAATACCATAAGTGTCGATTGAAAAAAATCCTATACGAGAGATAAAAAGGTGGTTAAGCGTCCTTTTGTTTTTGTTCGTAATTTTAAGTTCATAATACTTAAGCCAATTTAATATAATACAATTTCATTTATAGGTAATCTGATTATTAATTAAAAATAAAGGGAAAGATTCAAGTAGCCATATATATTTATCTACAAAAAGTGCCATACAAAGAATGCCTAATACAAAAATGGATTTAAAGTAATAATTCCTAAGTGACATTTCTTTTGTTATAGAATAAACAAATTTGAGGTCAATTTATTGTAAACTAAGTGTCTAATGTCTACTTTTACTTTGGATTTATATTGCAGCACCTCTTAATTAGAGGCGTTGCTTTTTGTTAATTAACAACCATTGTACTCAGAGAATTAATAATATGTTATGTGATGCGGTAATAAAGCTGGGTAGCATAGAGACTGTTAATACAAAGATTAACAACATATAAAAATCTTTTTCATATGTCTTGTCTCATTTGCTATTTCTATTCATTTTGAAATCTATTCATTTCTTCCTCTTTTGCGGAAAAATAAAACCAATGTTGCGACCATCAATATAGTGCCAATTAGATAAAAATAATTGGCACTATACCGCCAGCATTTTGAATATTCCATTCGTTTTTTGTGTTTTTTATTTTTATGTTTTGTACTGATGATAAGACCTCTACCTCAATTGAATCTTCTAAATAACATATATCCATTTGGTGCTTGAATTCCTTCCACTGTGTACTTCCTGAAGCATAGTGGTTCCGAAATAGCCTTACCATCTACATCTGTTGTTAATTTCTCATTCTCTTTACCATCTTTGTCTAAAATTTGGAACACAGCATTTTTTCAGTTTTACTTTTGAACCAGCAACATCCACTTTTTTAATCTCAATTTGTCCAAGTGATTGAATTGAAGTTTTGGCTGTGGGTCCTTGCGGTGGTACAGTTTCTCCTGTGACTTTCGCTGTATTTTGAATTTCTTTTCCAGCTTGCCTCTCGCATGGAATACCACTGTATGCCACTCTGTATTTGTCACATCCTCAAATTTTCCGATTGCTTTTCCTGCATCAAATTCACCCTTGTCTGTGTCGACAGCATATGTCACTGTTTGGCCATCTAACTGTAATATGCCTGGGACATATTACAATCCTTCTGGAAATGTATCCGCAATGGCTAGATTTTTCACAAGACTAGCAAGAAGCGTATTTCTTGTTCGAATCGTATACGCCAGTTCATCCCCTATTTCTGTATTTGTATTTTGTAGGTTTTTCACTGTTTTATCGGATTCTATGATTTGATCTTGTAGAATCAAGAAACGATCTCCGCTCATTTCACTGTCGCTTAGAAAATTACAAGAAAAAGATCTATTTCTTTCCACGCAGATAAAGTGTCTTTCACTCTTTTCCTATCTATTTCGATATTTAGATACTAATTACAAATAAATAATATATGATTCTCACAAAAAATATAGTGATATTTTGTCGTGAATTGTACTATTTTGGTATTATAAAGTGATATTTTGTCGTGAATTGTACTATTTCGATATTTTATAGTAATATTTTGTCGTGAGTTATACCCGACGTCAAATAATTTATGAATCTATAATGGAACAATGTGAAAATTTATCATTTAATCTAATTAAAAGGAGAAGGTAATGAATAATTCCATCGACATACAACACTTGTGTGATCTCGCACATAAAGCCTTTAATGTACCTGTTCATATTTTATCTACAGACAAAAAAATCTTATATCATTCTATTTCTGATGATGTTTGTAATCCATTTTATTCTTCTAGAGAAGAACATCTTAGTGACATTTATCAAGAAAATGATCCCAATAACTTCCCACTTTTCAGATGTAACAGTTATCTTGAAAATTTCGTCCTAATTCATATAGCAAATCATGATTATATAAAAGGGACTATTATAATCGGTCCCACTATACATCCAAAGGGCTCAGGTGATATAACCTTTAAAATTCGAAAAGAATTTAACTCAAATAATAACATTCAAGAAAGACTAGCCTATTATCAGTGCCTACCTGAGATTAAAAAAACTACTTTAATTGATATCGGAATCTTATTACATTACATGATTTTCAATGAAAAGTTAGATGTAGGTATCGTTTTAGAAAAAAATAAATTGCTAGAGGAAGTTCCCTATAAAATTGTGAAATCTGATTTATATATTTTAAAATGCCGACAAAATAATCCTGAAATTCACAACATGGCATTAGTACATAATTATTTTTTAGCAATCAAAGAAGGAAATGAAGAAAAGTTATTACAATATATGTATGCAATTCCAAAAGAAAGTGATGGGATTGTTTTAGCAGCAGATTCACTCAGAAACCAAAAGGTTCTTGGAATTATTACGATTACTCTAGCTACTCGATATGCGATAGATGGTAACCTTCCATCAGATAATGCTTTTTCTCTTAGTCTTTTGTATATACAAACCATGGAACAACTAGATAACGTAGACTCTGTAAAGCGATTGATAGGAGACGCTTTACTTACTTTTGCAAATCGTGTGAAAGAATACAATGCTCAAAAGTATTCAAAAACGATTACTGCATGCCTGAATCATATTAGAAAAAATGTTTACAATGAAATATCTCTCAATAAACTCGCTGATCATTTGGCGATTACCCCTACTTATTTATCTAAATTATTTAAAAAAGAAGTGAGAATTCCTTTAAGTGAATATATTCAAAGGGAACGAATAGAAGAGGCAAAAAAATTATTAACACTAACTACATATCCAGTATTAGATATTTGCACTACGCTTAACTTTCATGACCAAAGTTATTTTATAAGGGTTTTTAAAAAAATTACAAACATGACTCCTAGACAGTATCGCGAAAAATATACTGTAATATAAGCTTTGTATCTGTTTCTTGTACAAAAACTTTAATATACGTGTAAGTAATCTCTAAAACTTGGGCATATTGTTTCTATTACTCTAGAAAGGGTACGTAATTTGGTGAAAATGATGGAGAAACGGGGTTTATCCATTTCTTATACAACTATTATGCGTAGCGTTCATCAGTATGGTTCTGAATTGGACAAATGAATCTGATTTCACCTCAAACCAATGACTCTTGAAGAGTCCATGAAACATATATAAAAGTAAAGAGCAATGGATATATATCATGGTGTTAATTTGAAAGGAAACACAAACCATTTTTTTCTAAGCAAAACAAGAAACCAGAAGGCTGCAAAGCGCTTTTTCAAGAAAGCTTTGCAGCCTTTTCATGTTTTAAAACTTCTTGTTATAACAGATCGATAAGAATCCATTTTATTATCTTCATGTTAAGTATTGAGGTGGTTGGGATGAATTGTATTTCAGAGGTTTTTTATGACTATATAAAGATGTTTTTGAATAATATGGTAAATCAAAGAGCGTGATAAATTAAGTATTTATTAATAGAAATATCGGGAATTTTCCCATAAAACTTAATAATATAACATATATCACTTGATATATCTACATTTTATGCAATTATGCATACCCAAATAAAGGTGATAATGTATAAGTAAACCTATTAAATTATTCTATAAGTATTTTTAAAAAAATAAAACTGTACGGTTAAGCTAAAATAGTTATTAATTAACCGTATACACTTTAATTTGTAATCATTACAATTACAGAGATAAAACTCCTAATTGATTATATTGGTATAATATTTTCAACACGATTTTTTACTTGACAGTTAAATTATCGGGCGCAATCGACAAAATTTTGCTATTTACGCATCGAAAATTTAATGTTTTAATGAACAACATAACTGGTATGACCAGACAGAAAGGAGAAGATTACGCTAATAGGAGTATAGTGAAGTTGCAAGTAACATCATGTTAAGTTTAATTTTCTTAATAATCAGTTAATTTATCAGGAGGTCTAGAGTCTCAAAAGGATCAAGTTTGTAATAAAAGTGTTTTAAGTTACTGCATAACAAAAGTGAATTTATTCCGCAATAAAAGTATAAGCAATGTACAGTATAATTTCATCTTTTGTAGTCTTGTAAGGCTATTGCTGACAAAACTAAAAACCATATTATGAAATTGATATTAAAAAAAGGTCATGACAGGATTAACTCTAGAAGCAATAGTTTATCTATCTTCACGGCTCTGTAAGTTAGCAGCTCTAGGGGAGAAATAATATTTTACTACTCATTGGGCAGCTAATTCAAATATAGCTGATGAATTTTTATCGTTTCCTATTTGAAAAATAGAGTATCTAAATGAGAGGGAAGTAAAATCTTTAGATCCTATTAGAAGTAAATAATAACGATAACACCCTATCCGAAAGACTTCCCCTTCCTCATGCGTGTGCAAGGAGAGAGCCTAGCGCTAGGGCGTACAAGTTATATGAATCGAGTTATAAAAAACAATGGTAAAGGAGTGTACGGAATGAAAAATAAAATAATGACAGGATTTTTAATAACATCCATTGTAACTGGAGCAACTATTCCTATCAATACTCTCGCAACACCAATCGTTCAAGCAGAAACTCAACAGGAAAGCATGGATATTTCTTCATCATTACGAAAATTAGGTGCGCAATCTAAATTAATCCAAACGTATATTGATCAATCTTTAATGAGTCCTAATGTACAGCTAGAGGAAGTCCCAGCTTTAAATACCAATCAATTCCTAATCAAACAAGATATGAAGGAATGGTCATCAGAACTCTATCCACAGTTAATTCTATTAAATTCAAAAAGTAAAGGATTTGTAACGAAATTTAATAGCTATTACCCGACATTAAAATCGTATGTAGACAATAAAGAAGATAGTGAAGGGTTTTTGGATAGACTTGAAGTTCTTCAAGAAATGGCTATGACGAATCAAGAAAATGCGCAACGACAAATTAATGAATTAACAGAACTTAAATTACAGCTTGATAAAAAATTGAAAGATTTCGATACTGATGTGGCAACAGCACAAGGCATACTAAGTACAGATGGAACAGGGAAAATAGATCAGTTAAAAAATGAATTATTAAATACCAAGAAAGCAATTCAAAATGATTTACAACAAATTGCATTAATACCAGGAGCTTTAAATGAGCAGGGATTTGCTATATTCAAAGAAGTTTATAGTCTTTCAAAAGAAATTATTGAACCGGCTGCTCAAGCAGGGATGGCAGCGTATAACAAAGGAAAAGAAATTAACAACTCTATTCTAGAAGCAGAGAAAAAAGCAGCGCAAGAAGCGAAAGAGCAAGGTAAAACTGCTCTAGAAATTGAATCAGCCAAAAAAGCAGCTCGTGAAGCAATTGAGCGAAGCAAACAAGGTGAAATAGCTGCAGCTGCAGCCACAAAAACGCAAGAATATGACCTGATGAAAGCCATTGATACTGAAAAGATTAAGAAAACACTTGGTGTCTTCGCTGAAGTAAATAAACTAACAGCAGAACAGCGAGCATATTTAGATGATTTAGAGAAACAAAATCAAAAAATATATGATTTAACAACGAAACTATCAATAGCAGATTTACAAAAATCAATGCTTCTTCTTTCACAAAATGATTTGCATACGTTTGCAAACCAAGTAGATGTAGAACTTGACCTACTAAAGCGCTATAAAGAAGATTTGGATCTAATAAAAAATAACATTACAAAATTATCTACTAATGTTGATGCAACTAACGAGCAGTCTCAAAAAGATACATTAAGACAATTAAAAAATGTAATAAGTTACCTTGAAGAACAGGTATATAAATTTTGATATTACGTTTTTGAAAAAACTATAAAGATTATAAGAATCTAGCGAAAGAAGGAGAATAGTTATGAAAAAATTCCCATTCAAAGTGCTAACTTTAGCCACTCTGGCAACGGTTATAACTGCTACTACTGGTAACACTATTCATGCATTTGCACAAGAAACGACCGCTCAAGAACAAAAAGTAGGCAATTATGCTTTAGGTCCCGAGGGACTGAAGAAAGCATTGGCTGAAACAGGGTCTCATATTCTTGTAATGGATTTGTACGCAAAAACAATGATTAAGCAACCGAATGTAAATTTATCTAATATCGATTTAGGATCAGAAGGAGGGGAGTTGCTCAAAAATATTCACCTTAATCAAGAACTGTCACGAATCAATGCGAATTATTGGTTAGATAAAGCGAAGCCACAGATTCAAAAAACAGCTCGTAATATTGTAAATTACGATGAACAATTTCAAAATTATTACGACACTTTAGTAGATACTGTACAAAAGAAAGATAAGGCAGGTCTAAAAGAGGGCATAAGTGATTTAATTACTACAATTAATACAAATTCAAAAGAGGTTACAGATGTAATTAAGATGCTACAAGACTTCAAAGGGAAACTATATCAAAATTCTACAGATTTTAAAAATAATGTTGGTGGTCCAGATGGGAAAGGTGGATTAACTGCAATATTAGCAGGTCAACAGGCAACGATTCCGCAACTTCAAACTGAAATTGAGCAACTTCGTTCTACTCAGAAAAAACATTTTGATGATGTATTAGCATGGTCAATTGGTGGTGGATTGGGAGCAGCTATTTTAGTTATTGCAGCTATTGGAGGAGCAGTTGTAATTGTTGTAACTGGTGGTACAGCAACACCAGCTGTTGTTGGTGGACTTTCAGCTCTTGGAGCAGCTGGTATCGGTCTAGGAACTGCGGCGGGTGTCACGGCATCTAAGCATATGGACTCCTATAACGAAATTTCTAACAAAATCGGAGAATTAAGTATGAAAGCAGATCGTGCTAATCAAGCAGTTCTTTCGCTTACTAACGCGAAAGAAACATTGGCATATCTATATCAGACTGTAGATCAAGCGATATTATCTCTAACAAATATTCAAAAGCAATGGAATACAATGGGCGCAAATTATACAGATTTACTGGATAATATCGATTCTATGCAAGACCACAAATTCTCTTTAATACCGGATGATTTAAAAGCTGCTAAAGAAAGTTGGAATGATATTCATAAAGATGCAGAATTCATTTCAAAAGATATTGCTTTTAAACAGGAATAGAACTGAAAATTAAAACCTAAATTGGAGGAAAATGAAATGATAAAAAAAATCCCTTACAAATTACTCGCTGTATCGACGTTATTAACTATTACAACCGCTAATGTAGTTTCACCAGTAGCAACTTTTGCAAGTGAAATTGAACAAACGAACAATGGAGATACGGCTCTTTCTGCAAATGAAGCGAGAATGAAAGAGACCTTGCAAAAAGCCGGGTTATTTGCAAAATCTATGAATGCCTATTCTTATATGTTAATTAAAAATCCAGATGTGAACTTTGAAGGAATTACTATTAATGGATATGTGGATTTACCTGGTAGAATTGTACAAGATCAAAAGAATGCAAGAGCACATGCTGTTACTTGGGATACAAAAGTAAAAAAACAGCTTTTAGATACATTGACGGGCATTGTTGAATACGACACAACATTTGACAATTATTATGAAACAATGGTAGAGGCGATTAATACAGGGGATGGAGAAACTTTAAAAGAAGGGATTACAGATTTACGAGGTGAAATTCAACAAAATCAAAAGGTTGCACAACAACTAATAGAAGAATTAACTAAATTAAGAGACTCTATTGGACAAGATGTTAGAGCATTTGGAAGCAATAAAGATCTCTTGCAGTCGATTTTAAAAAACCAAGGTGCAGATGTTGAAGCCGATCAAAAGCGTCTAGAAGAAGTATTAGGATCAGTAAACTATTATAAACAATTAGAATCTGATGGGTTTAATGTAATGAAGGGTGCTATTTTGGGTCTACCGATAATTGGCGGTATTATAGTGGGAGTAGCAAGAGATAATTTAGGTAAGTTAGAGCCTTTATTAGCAGAATTACGTCAGACCGTGGATTATAAAGTAACATTAAATCGCGTAGTTGGAGTTGCTTATAGTAATATTAATGAAATGCACAAGGCACTTGATGATGCTATTAACGCTCTTACTTATATGTCCACGCAGTGGCATGATTTAGATTCTCAATATTCGGGCGTTCTAGGGCATATTGAGAATGCAGCTCAAAAAGCGGATCAAAATAAATTTAAATTCTTAAAACCTAATTTAAATGCAGCGAAAGACAGTTGGAAAACATTAAGAACAGATGCTGTTACATTAAAAGAAGGGATAAAGGAATTAAAAGTGGAAACTGTTACTCCACAAAAATAGGGAAATATTAATTCTGTTGCAAAGTGAACCATAACATAGAGAGTCTATGATTACACTGTTAAACAGTAAAGCGATAATTAATAAATCCTTATATATTAAAAAGGCGGAGTCTCATTAAAGACTTCGCCTTTCACTTATATATAAGTTTTATCCAAATAAAAAGATAGCCATGTAGTTTACTTGTTTTTAAAAATTTGTAACAGAATCGATTAATAGGGGACAGTTTATATAGATTCGCTTAATAATATCGAATCTATGCAACTACATCGTCTTTTAATAAGAATAGGACTTGAAATCATACTCTATACAGGAGGAATAAGAAAAGATGAAAAAAAAACCTTATAAAATACTGGCTGTATCAGCATTTTTAATTATGACAACTACCTATGCAGTCACACCAGTAGCAACCTTTGCAATTGAAACTGAACAAACGAACACTGGAGATATGTCTCTTTCAGCAAATGAAGAAAAGATGAAAAAAACTGTACAAGATGCTGGGTTATTTGCAAAAGCTATGAATGAATATTCTTATTTGCTAATTAATAATCCGGATGTGAGTTTTGAAGGAATTTCTATTAATGGGTATGCAGATTTACCTAGTAAAATTGTACTGGATCAAAAGAATGCAAGAGCACATGCTGTTACATGGAATACAAAAGTAAAAAAACAGCTTTTAGATACATTGACCGGCATTATTGAATACGATACAAAGTTTGAAAATTATTATGAAACATTAGTAGAGGCGATCAATAATGGAAATGGGGATACTTTAAAAAAGGGGATTACTGATTTAAGGGGGGGAATTCAACGAAACCAAAAGTCTGCAAAAGCATTAATAGAAGAATTAACTAAATTTAAAAACGCTATTGGAGAAGATGTTAGAGTATTTGGAAGCCATAAAGAGACCTTGCAATCGATTTTAAAAAACCAAGGAGCTGATGTGGAGACTGATCAAAAGCGTTTAGATGAAGTTTTAGGACAAGTAAACTATTATAAGAAATTAGAATCTGATGGATTAATAATGGTGAAAATACCTTTTATCCCCACGCTTATTTCTGGTGGCATAATGATAGGTACTGCTAGAGATAATTTAGGTCGATTAGAGCCTGCTTTAGCAGAATTACGTAAAACTGTTGATTATAAAATTACATTAAATCGTGTAGTCGGAGTTGCATTTCATAATATTAGCGATATGCATAGTACGATTGATAGTGCTATTACTGCTCTTACTTATATGTCCACACAATGGGATGATTTAGACTCTCAATATTCGGGCGTACTGGGGCATATTGATAAAGCTGATGAAAAAGCTGATCAAAATAGATATAAATTTTTAAAGCCTAACTTGAATTCAGCTAAAGATAGTTGGAAAACATTAAGAACAGATGTTGTCACATTACTAGAAGGCATAAAAATTGCAGAGAAGAAAGAACAGGATTTTATGAATCTACTTCGTCCATCAAACGTTTTTTACTTTTATAAAAAAATCCATAACGCATACACTTTTGAAATAAAGACTGGAACAAATGCACCAAATGCGTCTTATAAAGTTATGAATTTAACTAAAAACACTGTTCATCATATGTGGAGTGGAGGTGCTAATACAAGCATGTGGGCTGACTGGCTTTCATTCAATCCAAATGATGAATTTGCGGTGGTAGTAGTAGTGGATGGGAAAGAATATGTTGTGTATAAAGACAAAGTAGAAAATATAATGAACTGAACCCAAAAAAATGCATTAATTGGGGATGGTACACATCGCTATCAAGCTAAGAAAAACAAATACCCCCAGAACGAAATTTTGTGCTAACTTTTAACAGAAAAGCTCATTTTTTCGTTTTGGGGTGAATCTATTTTCTTAAGTTGATGGGCATGGGGATGGTACACTAAACTAGACACCAAGTTAAGTGAAAAATTGAACGGCATAAGGCTCCTTATTTCCTAGAACACCTAGCTAAAGCAAAAGAATTTGTACAGTAAAAAAGTGAATATTGAATCAAGGTGCTGGTTGCTTTATGTGTATGGCTTAACCAAAAGATTGCAAATACATTAAAAGAGCAACTTGTAATAAAGATATTGCAATATTTTTAAAGCGAAAAGCCGAAATTGAGGAATTTGAAGAATTGTAATAGTGAAGGAATTGATTAATTTATAAAAAACATAGGAATTAAATATTCCTACGTTTTTTTGTACATAACATTTAAATAAAAAGAGAGAATAAACACCTTATTTTTGGGGTGTTTGAAGGTTCAAATGGAAGATTCCCTGGTTTTCGATTTGAATCAATATGATACTATTTACATGTACTGTCATGTAGGGAATTATATTTTTTACACCTGAACTGTTTGTACTATTTGTAGGATTTTCTGTTTTTTTGTCGAATATATCTTTAATGCAAGGAGGGACATTACATGATTATTAAAGACTATTTCATCAATCTTTCTATTTTTTCTTTATTAGTTAGCGCAGCGATATTTATTCAAGTGTTTTTGATTCATTCCAGGCGATATTTCGAAAAATTCTATGGAGGGATTATTGCAGTTACTTTGATGCTCTTTTCTTTTCCATACATGGGATTTTCCTACGATCTTCGAGTTGTTCCTCTTATTTTATCTTTTATTTACTTTGGTCGCATTGCTGGTTGGATTACATTAATTAGCATTATTATCATGCGTATCTTTTACATTGGAGGTTACTGGGAACCTCCTGTGATTGCTTATTTAGGTTTGGGTATCCTATTTGTTACTTTTAAAACATATTTTAAAAACCTTCATCCTTTTAAAAGTGCATCTTTATATTTTTCTGTTTTTGTTGGAATAAAGTGGTTAGTTGGTGTATTCTTTAATACTAAGTTACTTTACACTGGAGGCTTATTATATATAGCTTTAGGGCTTTTAATTGGGCTATTTCTTATGGAAGCCTACCAGAGATTATATTATTTAACACAGGACTTATCTAAAATGAATCGGGAATTAAAAAAATCCAAGCAAGAACTCACAGATACCGTACATGAGCTTCAAGGAGGGATTTTTAAATTTAAAAAAGTGGGTAAGCACTTTATACACACTTTATGTGATGGACAGTTTTATTATCAAAAAGGATTTTATTCTGAACAGGTGGTAGGGAAAAGCTTACGGACTATTGATGCTTCTATTGTTCCACCACATTTAGTTCCACAATTGATGAAGTATTATCTTCAGGCATGGGAAGGGAAAGAAAATATATTCGAATTACCCTGGCCAGATGATAAAACGATTATTCTTATTGCACTTAGGCCGATTAAACGAAATGGACAAGTTATGGAAGTTGTTGGTTCTATAGTCGATATAACCGAAAGGAAAAAGGTAGAATCAGAATTAAGAGCTACCAAAGAATTACTAGAATCATTTATAAAGCATAATGTAGATGCTATTACCATTTCTGATCGAGAAGGGCATATTTTACAAGCAAATAAAGCTTATGAAAAGATATTTGGATGGTCATTACAAGAAATCATAGGTAAGAGATTACCCTGTGTACCAGATTTCTTAATGGAAGAATCACTTGGAAATATTCAGAAAATTCTAACGAAAGAATCCGTAGTTACTAGATTAGAAACTGTTAGACGACGTAACGATGGAAGTCTTCTTGATGTCAGTCTGACAGTTTCTCCTATACTAGACGTAAGAGGAAATGTGTTAGCTTTATCTGCAATATGTAGAGACATCTCTGAAAGAAAACAAGCAGAAAGAGAACGACATCGATTACACCAACAATTAAAAGATAGTGAAATGAAGTACCGTGCACTAATCGAACAAGCAACTGATGCAGTATATGTAGTAGAGCTGAATGAAAATCATGTTCCAAGTCGATTCATTGAGGTAAACCCTGTTGGTTGTAAAAGATTTGGATATAGTAGAGAAGAGCTGCTCTCGTTACCATTTCCAAATGTAGTACCACAAGATTCTAAAATGATTGTAAGGTTGTTAAAAAGAATTAGAGAGGGACAAACTTCCTTCACTTTGCAAGATGAATATGTTTTTCCAACAGGAAAAATAATAACAACTGAGTTTAGTGTCCGTGTTTTTAACTTAAATGGTAAAAAAGTTTTCCTAAGTATTTCTCGTGATATCACTGAACGGCTAAAAACAGAAGAATTACTACGGAAATCTGAAAAACTTGCTGTCGTAGGACAATTAGCGACTGCAATGGCTCATGAAATTAATAATCCATTAACCGCAATGAAAGGGTTTATGCAATTACTAAAATCAACGGAAACTGAGAATAATCGGGGTTATATAAATATAGTATCATCAGAGATTGAGCGTATAGAAAGTATTACTAATGAATTTATGGCGGTAGCCAAACCACAGGTGGTAAAGATACAACCTAATGATATTAGTGTGCTAATGGATCAAGTTTTAATGCTACTGCAACCTCAAGCAATGATGAATAATATAAAAATTAGAATTGATTTTACACCTGGTATTCCACTGATTCCATGTGAAGGAAATCAATTAAAACAAGTATTTGTTAATATTATAAAAAATGCAATTGAATCCATGCCAACAGGAGGAGAAATTTTGATTCAATTTGATAAACTTGATAATAATCAAATAAGGATTCGCTTTATCGATCAAGGATGTGGGATTCCAAAAGAACGTATACCATATTTAGGAGAACCTTTTTACAGTATTAAGGAAGAGGGAATCGGCTTAGGATTAATGGTCTGTTATAAAATTATTGAAACACACCAGGGGAAGGTATTTATTGAGAGTGAAGTGAATAAGGGGACTATAGTTGAAGTCACTCTCCCAATTTGCACACTTCAAAATTAATACATTCTTTTACTGAAATTTTATAAGTTAGTGAGCAGTTAGCTTTGGCTAGCTGCTTTTTTGTATATATTGTAATCGATTCTTCATATTACGGCTTTTTGATGTTTCATATATAGATTTTATGGCTTTTAAAAACTCTGTAAGTGTTTTGTAATATTTACGAGAGACTTTTTTAACAGTTATGAGAGAGAAAAGAAAGATTTGTTATATATGATGAAATTAATCTTACTAGTAGGTGTTCTAATGGACCTAGAAACCAAGGAGGAAAAATAACAATGAAACAATTGAAGCCAGCAATTAGTGTATTAGGTAGTGTATCGATGGCACTGACTTTAGCATCTCCTGCTTTAGCAGATGTAAAACAACCGAATCCAGGAGGTACAGTTGAAATATTCAAAGAGAATGCAAATGTAAAAAAAGAAGATAAGAATTTCACGCTCGGATCTGATGGGGAAATAGGTTCACTCATTACACAAAACATTGAAATGGCAAACAACGATTGGGATAAAGATGGTATTTCCAACGACTTAGAGATTAATGGATATAAAATTGAATTCAATTCACAAACTGGAAAAAATGAAGCGAAAGCATGGGATCCCGAGAAGGATAAAGGGAAACCAAAATTTATATCGAATCCTATGAATGCAAATACGGATGGTGATCCTTTTACTGATATGTATGAGGTTGAGAATTATAACAACGATTCTGATACTAATTTCAATCCGATAGTTGCCAACATGCCGAATTTGCAAATTGGTGTCAAACGAATTGAAGTAATTCCTATTGCAACCATTACGGATAATAATGGCGGATCAGTTAGTAGAGGATGGGAAAAAAGTGTATCTACACAACATTCATTTAATGTAGGTTTAAGTGGTTCAGGTGGTGTAGAAGGCTCAGCAGCCGGTCCTGTTCCTTCCGGAAGTGTTTCAGCAAATGTGGGATACGGATATTCAAAAACAACTACGGAAACGGAGAGTTATACAAATAATTTTGATTGGTCTACTGCAACAACTGTGGACACAGCGAACGCAGCAAAATTACGGGTACATTTGGAATATAAGAATGTAGGAACAGCATCCGCTGAAAATGTTTCGCCTCATTTTAATATTCGTTTAGGAAACAAAATTATTAATACTGTAAAGGCAACACAAGATCGTTATAAAGCAAACTATTTAAGTACAGAAAAAGGTGGACGGAATAAAACAGAAGTAGTAATTGACAGTTTAGAAGGACAAGCAGATGCGAATATTGTCTTATCTTTGGATGAATTGAAAGCTGTTGAACAAGGGGAACTTCTTTCGATTGAAGTTTTACCTACAAGTACAATGGATTTATCTATTGAAAAAGGTGAAGAAATTATGCATTTGGGGGATTCAGGGAGATATGAGTCTAGAGTAAATGCAGTTACTGAACAATTAGAAACAGATATAGGAAATATACCAAAGTTTAGGGTATATACTCCTAAAGACAAATCTCTTGCTGATAAGCCAGTTTTATCCTATAACGAAGTTTTTCAACAGGTAAATATAGATACGAAAAAAGTAAATCATATTGTAAACAAGGCTAAAAGTACTAATAACGTATCAGTGGTTTCAGCTAATAATGGAACTGATGCATTGAACGATTTAAAAGCGGGACAGGGAGATCGCGGTTATTTACATAAAGACTCTGTACACGGAGCTTTTGCAAAGCTACAGCAACCAACATTAGTAGAAGGTAGTTATGATTCTGTGACGCAAAAGATTAGGGCAACAATTTTACCTGGTTTATTTGGAGTGAGTAAAGATATTCCTACTACTTATAGTAAGAAATGGAATGCTCCGTCACAAACAGTAACACTGGTTAAACGTGAAAATGGATTTACATATGAGTCTAGAGAAAATATACACCCTATTAAATCTGAAATTGCTGCGCACAGAAAAGTTACATTTGAAATCAATGACGCACACAATCTAACGCCTACACAAAAGATTGATACTGAAATTAAAGCTAATAAAGAATTTGAAGATTATGTAGTAGATAATTCAGGTGAATTTGTTACAGAAGGAGTTCCTTATACCGTGGCTTCATATGGAAATACAGCTTATTTAGGAAGTCATCATGCAGGGAATAAATGGGAGTATCTTTGGGCTGAAAAATCTAGCGATGAAAAAGTGAATGTAATTATTGAAAGAGTAGGTCAACCTAAACCTGGAAAACCAATTAAAAAGGATGAAGAGGTATTAATTAAATTTCAAAATCCTATTTATTCAGATTATGCATATTTAAAACTTCAAGATAGTTATATCCATTTAGATCAAAAACAGAACGCAAGTACTTTTAAATTTAATCATGCATATCCAAAGAATTTCACTGGACACCATAAGCAATGGAACATACTATCTAATGGTAATAAGTTAAAGGTAGGATATTTAATCGATTATATGAAATATGGTAATGGAGAGAATGGGACTGATACTATAGCATGGAATCTATCAAGAGTTCAGTAATAGGTAACAGTTCTGTTGCTAAGTTTGGAAAGAGAACTGGAAATGAATTGAATCCGAAAAGTTAGATACAATAATTTAGGTTACTAATAAGGAATGAGTTCGATGGTGAATCGGACTCATTCCTTTTAATTTATATAATTTAGAAACTACTATTTTAAATACTTATCTAGTCATATAAGTAATCAAATGTTAAGATTACTATCTGTATTACATGATTTATTTTCCGAATTTTCATTCGTTTCGAGGGTGAAATGTGGAATTCTGATTTATTTATGTGATTAGTTTTTATATCTTTACCTATAAAGATATTTTTATTGGGTAATAGAAAAAATAAATTTTTTGTTATTGGTGAAAAAGAAGTGAGGATAGTATATGAAGAAAAGAATTTTAATCGTAGAAGATGAAGAAAATATTCGAGAAGTATGCAAACGGTATTTAGAAAGAGAAGAATATGAAGTTTATACCGCTGTAAATGGTAAAGAAGGTTGGGATTTATTTCTTACACATCAACCAGATTTAATTATATTAGATTTGATGATGCCAAAAAAAGATGGATGGGAATTATGCGAGGAAATTCGTCAACAATCAAATGTCCCTATTATTATGTTAACTGCTAAGGGAGAGGAAAGGGATCGAATTTTAGGCTTAACAATGGGGGCAGATGATTATTTAACAAAGCCATTTTCCCCTCGTGAATTAGTATTAAGGGTTCAAATTATACTAAGAAGAGGAAGCCATGTACAAATACAAGCGAAAGAATCCTTATTGGAAGTGATAGAGTTTCCAGATTTAAAAATATATCCAAAGACAAGATATGTACTTGTTTGTAATAAGGAAGTGGAGTTAACGGTGAAAGAGTTTGAGGTACTTTATCTCATGGCAAAGCATCCAAAACAAGTATTTTCTCGCTCGCAGCTTCTTGAATTAATTTGGGATTTTGGACATGAAGGAGCATCAAACACAGTTACCGTGTTAGTGAGTCGTTTACGTGAAAAACTCGAGAAGCATACGATAAAGAATCGTTGGATTCATACGGTTTGGGGTATAGGATATCGCTTTGAGCCAAATGGAGGAAATGAAACATGAGATTACGTATTCAATTGTTACTCATGAATCTATTAAGTACTAGTATTATGGTAATTGCTATATGGTATAGTGATACGAAAATGTTACTTGAACCGGAACAAACGCGGTTATTAACAGTAATTGCATTTGTGGCATTCATTATTTCAACGTTTATTTATTGGTTAATGACACGTCCTATCATGAGATCTATACAAAATTTAATAAAATTGACGAAACAATTTAGTGATAGACACTTTGAAACGATGTATATAATTGGGCAAGAACCACGTGAGTTTAAAGAATTGGCAACAGCCTTTCAACAGATGGCAAAAAAATTAGAAGAAGGGTTTACTAAGTTAGAGGAACAGGAAAACTCTCGTAAGGAGCTAATTACCAATATCTCACACGACTTACGAACACCTATGACTAGCATGCAAATGATGATAGAAGCATTACAAGATAACCTGATTGAAGATCCTGAAATGAAAAAGCAATACTTAGCAACGGTTTTAAAAGAAATAGAAAGATTAAATGGATTAATTAACGACTTATTTGATCTTTCAAAGTTAGAGTTTGAGCAAGTAGATTTTCATCCAAGTTTCACACATTTAGATAAAGTTCTATTAGATGTATTAGAGTCACATTCTGTCTTATTAGGAGACAAACAAATTCATGTGCAATTGGATGTCCCTGATACATTACCTCGACTTTTGATTATGCCTTGTAAAATAGAAAGGGTCATAGGTAATTTATTACATAATGCAATTCGATATTCTCCTATCTCTGGAACAATTGAATTGACTGTAGTGGAAAATAAACCAACTCAACAGGTCCAATTCACTTTGCGGGATGAAGGAATGGGAATTTCTCCAAATGATCAATTACGCGTATTTGAACGTTTTTTTAGAACAGATCGATCAAGAAGTTCACAATCTGGAGGTTCCGGACTTGGATTAGCTATTGCAAAATCATTGATTGAAATGCACAAAGGGGAAATTGGTGTAAGGAATCGCGCAGATGGTAAGCAGGGAAGTGAATTTTGGTTCACTCTTCCCATCACATCAGTAAAAAAATAAGACGGCTGAAAGACTTTTGTAACATTTACGTTAGAAAAATGAAAGACCTTCTTGTTAACATACTACTACACAGTATGTTACAGGAGGTTTTTTACTTTATGAAAAGAAAATATGTATGGCTTATAGGTGGTTTGATAATTGTATTGGGGATTTTATGGTCATTGTTCCGACCAGAGAAATTATTTATTGATAAGCACGTAAATGAATCATTGCCACAAGCAGAGATACAATCAACTGAAGTAAGGCAACAAAGTGATCGAGTAATAAGGGAAGGTCAGTTTCAAAACGGTGTCCATGAAACAACTGGAACGGCAAAAATTTACCAATTAGCGGATGGAAAACGTGTTTTACGACTTTCTGATTTTGCAACATCTAATGGGCCAGATGTACGAGTTGTATTAGTTCCTACAAATCGTTTGAAAAATAATGAAGACGTGAAAAACTATCAGTATATTGAATTAGGAAAATTAAAGGGAAATAAAGGAGACCAAAACTACGAAATTCCTGAAGGGATAGATGTAAGTGAATATGGTTCGGTTTCTGTTTGGTGTAAAAGATTTAATGAAAACTTTGGTGCGGTTTATTTTAATAATTAAATATGAACTTAAAATTTCCTCTTACAGGCAAAATTCATCGGGGTAATGATAATAGTTGCAGCGGACTTAGTTGCTAAGAAGGGCACTCATAAGAGTGTTTTTTTCATATTCTTCAATATTTGTATATTTTAGAGCTATTGGACGTTTACGGAGAGATTTTATTTAGTGTGGAAGCGTACTGTCTGTGAATAGAAGGATGAATAATATGTTACAGGAAAACATAACTCTTTTATAACTTAATTTTGAAGGAACATATACTTTTTTCATTTATCGGCTTGTAAAGAAGTATGGAAATTAAAGTTTATAATTTAAAAGTCAGCTTAAAGATGCAATAAGCAATTTGAATAGTAATCTTAAGTAAATAAAAAAGAGAGAGGAGCATCGATGAGCTCTTCTCTCTTTTTAAATCTAATTAGGGTTTCCATAACTGTA
>NZ_QNUA01000036.1:0-99842 GCF_008042285.1 Bacillus sp. AR13-1 | reverse complement strand
TTCCACAACTTCTTCTGCTTCCTTAGCTTCTTCTTCAAAAGCATCTGGTATTTCTATAGTAATTGTTTCTTCAAGCTTTTCATCTGCTTTTACAATCACTACATCTTCTAAGGTTTCTTCTTCGACTTGATTTGCTGCAACTGCAGCAACAGTTTCTTCTATTTCTGTATTACATTCATTTTCTTCTGTTAATATCGAATACACATGCTCTACTTTAGAATCTATTGACTCTTCTTGTAAAGTTTCTTCGTTATCTTCTGTAGATGATAACGCCACTACATCTTGCTCCTGCTTCAAGGCTTGTACAATTGTAGCCTCTTTTTCCACATGCTGTCCTACTGTTTTATGAAGCAAATCATCACTTAGGCTTTCTTCTAACGAAGGGGCTTGACGTTCAACTTCGTAACCGTTTTTCTCTAACCATGTATCCACAACCGATTTTTCTTCTACTTTATTACTTCGTTCGTTCACTCCGTTCTTAACAGATGAACTTCCTTGTAGAACTCCCGAAAAGTCAGATAATGTATATCCCTTTTTCTCTAACCATGCGTCAACAACAGCTTTTCCTTCAACAGATATTTCAAGATCTTCTCTTACCTTTTCTTCCTCCTGCACAACCTTCGTTTCTACTGAAGGACGGTTATATCCATAAATCGGAGAAATCATTTCTGTTGGACGAAATGGTCTACGGTTACTTTCTTGCGACGGTACGAATGCTTTTTTTACGACAGGCTCTGGTTCATATTGCAATTCCGGTTCCTCATATGTAGGTGCTTCTGTTTCCACATACGGTCGTCTGCTTCTTTCCACTTTTATTCCTCTTTGAGTAGGCTGTTCTTCATATGCTCCTCTTTGAATAGGTTGTTCTTCAAAGTTAGGCAGTTCTCTTACATCCTCCTCATCGAAGCCATTATCTGGTATTAATGGAAAACGACATTTCCCTGCATTCCGACTTGCCATTTGTGCTTCTCTTGCTTCAGTGTAGTGGTTTACACGAGGAATTTTCGGCTGACTTTCAATTTGTGCCGGTACTTCTTTATTCATCACTGTTTTTTCTTCCTCTTTGTTAAACAGCTTTTTCATCCAATCTAACATGTTTACCACTCTTTCTACTAAATAGTAACATCCTTTATTGTATCAGCATTCGGCAAAAAGTGCAGGTAAAATTAAGCATATTAGTTTTATCCATAATATTCTAATTCGCGATTGTTTTTCATATAGAAAAACGAGGTCTTACATGTAAGACCTCGTTTAATCTTTACCCTTCCGATATTCATCCACACTATCCGTTACACTTTGCAATAAAGAATTTACATACTGTGGGTCAGATAATTTTTTGTCTTCTTCAGGGTTTGACATAAATCCAAGTTCTAATAGTACTCCTGGAACTTTTGACCAATTAAATCCAGAAAGATCATCCCGAAATTTAATTCCATTTACTTTCACTTGATGATTCTCTCTCATTTTATTTACTATCGTTTGAGAGATTTGAAGACTTTCAGCATAAATCTCTTTCGTATACGGACTTCCTTCTGCCGGTGTCAATACAGCAAATCCACTTTGATTTGGATTTTCAGAACCATCTGCGTGAAGGCGCAAAAATAAATTCGCTTTATGATCATTCGCGAATGTTGCTCGTTCCTTATTACTTATATCAACCTCATGTGACGTTCTCGTCATCAATACTTGTATACCTTTTGCTTCCAGTTTTTCTTTCAATATAAAAGCCATCTCTAATACAAGAACTGATTCCCTCTTTTTCGTTACAACTCCCGCTGTTCCGTCTGTTACTTTATATTTTTGCGTAGTTGCTCCTGGACCAATTGCCTCTAAATTTAAATTCGCTTTTTGTTGATGCCCTGGATCAATAACGACGAGAAACTTTTCTTGTTTTTCATTACTCTCTACTTTTTGTTCATTATTTTGTACTGGTTGCTCAGTTGGCTGCAGCGGCGTAGTTTCCTCTTTCTTTTCCTCGGCCGGCACTTCCTCCTGCTTATGTTCCACTTGCTCATTCGTTTGAATTGCTTGCGGTTGTTTTTTCTTTTCTTGTTCTTCTTGCTGCTTTTCTACCGGTGCGTCTTCCTTATTATCTTTGTTTTTTTCTTGTATAGAAGATGTTGTTTCTTTTTTCGGCTCTTCTTGTGAACAACCTCCCATATATATTCCAATGACTGCAATAGCGCTCATTATTTTTATATACTTCATTTTTCTCTCCTATCACTTTGCACCGGTCTCAAAGTTTTTCTTATAATTGTTTTATAATTTCATCCATATTTCCAATATGAACGGGTTGCCACGTTTCTGTACCACGCTCTGCGGTATAGACTAGATAAGCATCATCAGCTACATTTACGAAAACAGGATCCCCCATATCCGTTTCATATCCGATAACAATCCATTCCTCTTTCCATTTTCCACTTTCTTCACTTATTAATGAATTTTTATGTTTATCATATCGATAACCGATTTGTCCTTTTTCTAATTCATTTTCGCTAAACACATATATTTCATAGGAACCTAGTTCGATATCTTGCTGTTTTGAAGTTTCAATTCGTTTCAGAAGTTCTGCAATTTTTGGTTGTTGTTTCATACGTCTACCCCCTTCTTTTTTCTAAATTTTACCTAATCCATTTTTGAAATACAATATAGATTTTGAGAGGAAACGTTACAATCCTAGAAATTTCGTACAAAAAAAAATAGCCTCACATATGCGAGACTACTTTTTCTAACATCAATTAAAATTTAAATTCTTGTCCAACTTCAAAGCTATCTTCTAATACAAGAATACCTTTTTCTTCTGGAGCATCTGGAAGCTCTAATTCACGTGCAGAGCAAATCATTCCAGAAGAAGGAACACCGCGAAGTTCAGCTGGTTTAATTAACATACCACTTGGCATTACAGCACCGATTTTTGCAACAACAACTTTTTGTCCTGCATCAACGTTTGGTGCACCACATACGATTTGTAATGTTTCTGTACCGATTTCTACTGTACAAATGTTTAATTTATCAGCATTTGGATGCTTCTCTTTTTCAGCTACATAGCCTACAACAAATTTCGGCGTGAAATCAGCTTCTACTTTTTCTTCAAAGCCATTCTTCGCTAAAATTCCGTTAATTTTTTCAACAAACTCTTTCGTTAATGTAACGTTTCCGTTGTCTGTTACTTCTACATAAGAAGACGCATTAAAGATGTTGAATCCTGCTGTTACGTTGCTTTCACGATCGTATACGCGAGCAACATCTCCTTTGCGGTCAAATGTACGGTTTTCTAAAGTAATATCTTGTAAGGTAACAATTAAAGTGTCACCAATTCCTTCAAGGTTGTAAAAAACGTTCACTTCGTTCATCCTTTCTCTTTTCCATCTGTCTTCTTCCGATTCTTCGCTAAAATAAAGATTGGTTCAAAGTCCCCATCTTCATATACGAATGAAAGTGATGTAATCGGAACATGCCCTTCGGCAAAAAATTTCATTGTCATTTGTGCAATAATATCATAACCGATTTCGTTGACGATATCAGCAATAATTAATACATCTTGGTGAGGAACTGCAACAACCATATCACCAGAGATCTTTTCACGCATCGAGTGTAGTAACGATTCGTTTAAAATACGACTCGCATCGTATCCATCATTTGTGTTTAAAAAGTAGAATGTATTACCTGCTACTGTCTCCTGCTTAAATTCATAGCCTAATGAGCGAGCATTAAATAATGCCATTTCACGTACTTGTTCCTCTGTAAGCTCTAATTTTTGCAATAAGCGCTCATCAATTAATCGATACGTTTTATTAGAATCTAGCGCATAGTAAATACGTGTTTCCGCCGTATGGTCCGTCATAATAAACGGATTTCCTTCTTCTGATTGTTTCGGGAAAGAAGTAGAGCGAATAACAGGTAAAATTTTCGCCGTGCTATTTTCTTCTTTATGCATTGCAATTAGCGCTTCTTGTACGTAATAAGCGACCTCTTCAATTGCTTTTTCTTTGTTCACTTCCCATTTTGCAACTACTCCTGGAAGTGATACGTTAATACCTTTTTTCGAGTCTGTTTGTTCAATACGAAGAACTTCTTTCTCGCTATCATAATGAAAGTCCCATTCTGGTCGAGATAATTTCTTCATTAACTCGTCTTTCATCTTTTTACTTGTCATTTTCATCTCTTTTTCCTCCCTTCCAAAAAAATAACCTCCCCCGCGAAGGTAGAGGTTGTTTTTACAATTCAATTGGCTAATTGTCTTATTTTAAACCTTCAATAAACTCTTCGATTTGCTCTTGTGTTTTACGATCTTTATTTACATAGCGTCCAGTTTCTTCACCTTTATTGTACGCTACAAAGCTTGGAATGCCAAATACGTCTACTTTCACGCATAAATCAATAAATTCATCACGATCTACATAGTAAAATGAGAAATCACTATACTTCTCTTCTACTTCTGGCATAAATGGATCAACGAAACGGCAATCTGGGCACCATTCTGCTGAGAACATGAAGACTACATTCTCTTCATTTTTTAATTCTTGGAATTGTTCCATGCTTTCTAATGATTTCATCTATATTTCCTCCTCTAACGAGTGCACTTTTTCACACTATAATCTTTTCTTTATACTACCATACATCGCGCATGGTGCAAGGTTTATGCTTGCTTTTCATCATACTTATATTGCCCAACAAGTAACTTAACAACGTGTACAAATAATTCCGTTCGGTCGACATAATCATCTGTAAAAATACCGATAGCACCTTCGTGACTACGAATATCTTTTCGCTCTACAAACTCTTCCATCACTTCACTTAGCTCTTTTCCTTCTTCAAGCGGTGCTAAAAAATCGTCTGGTAACTTAATACGCGCCCCGCCCGCAACAAATGTTTTACCTTCAATCGTCGCTAAAGCACCCCAGTTACACATAAATAACCCATGCTCCGTTTTCATAACGCCGCCTTCTAGCCCAATGCCGATATGAGCTGCACCTTCCTGCAATGCTCTCTTCGCTCTATTTACTGCTCCTTGCATCGTCTCTTCATCTGAAAATGGCTGATTTGCTACTCCTGATGGAACAGAAAGAGATGTAATTTCAGCATCTTCCCAAACCTTCTCCACAGCCCCAACCTTCGTCTTATTCTTCGATCCAACTACTACCTTCATTTCATTCACCTCTATATAATTTCATCATTCTATCCTAATACTAGCCTCGAACACCAAATCAGTCTTCATGACTGAGATTTATACCGTAGTGCGCCTGACCGCACACACGCATCTCTGTGTCATCTCTCCCACCTAAAAAAAGAAAAGGTTTTCCAAAAACAGCCTTCCTCTCTCTTCCTATCCGTAGTCTTAATACATCGCTCGAGCATCAACTAGGCACTGGCCGCTCCCATTCATCGCTGGGTCATCTATTCAACCTAAAAAAAGAAGGGTTTTTCACCCTTCCTCTTTACGCGTTATTCTTAATTGTCTCTAACGTCGTTTTGTCCGTTGCTCTCACAAGCTTCGTAATTAATTCCTTCGCTGCCGCATAATCATCAACATGTAAAATAGAAGCATGTGTATGAACGTAGCGTGCACAAACACCAATTACTGCTGATGGGATACCAGAGTTACTTGTATGCACACGGCCCGCATCTGTACCACCTTGTGAAATAAAGTATTGGTACGGAATGTTATGTGTTTCTGCTGTATCTAAAATGAATTCACGCATTCCTCTATGTGTTACCATTGTACGGTCATAAATACGAAGAAGAGCGCCTTTTCCTAATTGACCGAACTGCGTCTTATCACCAGATGCATCATTTGCTGGACTTGCATCAAGCGCATAGAAAATATCTGGTTGAATCATATTTGCAGCAGTTTGTGCTCCGCGAAGACCTACTTCTTCTTGTACAGTCGCACCAGAGTATAATGTGTTTGGTAATGTTTCATCTTTTAATTCCTTTAGCAATTCGATAGCAAGGCCACATCCATAGCGGTTGTCCCAAGCTTTCGCCATAATTTTCTTTTCATTTGCCATTGGCGTGAATGGGCAGATTGGAACGATTTGTTGCCCTGGCTTTATGCCAATTTCAATCGCATCTTCATAACTATCTGCACCTATATCAATTAACATATTTTTTATATCCATCGGTTTTGCACGTTGCGCATCACTTAATAAATGAGGAGGAATGGAACCAACAACCCCAATAACAGGACCATTCTTCGTCATAACTTGTACACGCTGAGCTAATAGTACTTGGCTCCACCAGCCACCTAACGTTTGAAAACGAAGCATCCCATTTTTCGTAATTTGCGTAACCATGAAACCTACTTCATCCATATGACCTGCTACAAGAACGCGCGGGCCAGTTTCGTCCCCTTTTTTCAGACCAAATACGCTACCTAAACCGTCTTGCACAATCTCATCAGCATATTTGCTTAATTCTTGCTTCATAAAACTGCGCACATCATGTTCAAAACCTGATGCACCTTGTAATTCTGTTAACGTACGAAATAATTGTAATGTCTCTTTATTCACGAAGTCCCCTTCTTTCAAACCTTAGTAGAATACCTCTTTTATTGTAACGAAATTTTCGAAATGTTTCTAGTTTCTTCTTTTTTAGTTGCATTTGCATTATAATTATTATTGGTACACTATTTTTATTTTACAGAATTGAGGTGAATATATGAGCTGGAAAGGTTTAGTCACAGGTCTTGGCGTTGGATTCGCAGCTGGTTATTTCGTTGCAAACAAAGTACAAGAACAATCCCATATTTCTTCAGAAAAAGCATTGAAAATGGTGAAACAAGCATTAAGTCATAAAGGTGAAATTACTGGCTCTTGGGTACATATGGTTCCAGAGGCATTTGAAAAATATGATGTCGCGTACGAAGTTTATCGCGGCGGTCTTACAACGATGTTAGATGAAATACAAGAACGATTTGAATTTTTAGTTGATGCTAAAACAGGTACTGTTTTAGAGGTTATAGCAGCATAAAAAGAGGTTTCCCATTAGGTGAACCTCTTTTTTTTTTAGAATTACCAACAAAAGCTGATAATAACAGCAATACATAATAAGTGGAGATTGTTCCAATAAATATTTTTGGACACCTTCCTCTTATTAATATTAAGCTTCTATATTTGTTTGTCTCTCTATTTTCTCCACTATATGCCCTTCCTCATTCCACTTTACTGCACGGTAATATGCATCATGATAAAAAGTAAACCACGCCTCTTTTTCAGCACCATACTTCATCCACTTTTGTTTATGTTCAATCGATGTCATTGGATAGTCATCGTATGCCATTACCCATAATACATTTTGATGTGCATGCGTCGGTAAAATGTCCGCTAAATGAAGCATCGTTTCACCCTGACTTTCAAGGACGACAACGGCATGTCCATCGCTATGACCACCCGTATGCACCATCTTTATTTCATCCGTAATTTCTATTTCTTTCCTGAACGTAACAATCTTATCAACGATTGGCTCCCAATTTTCCTTCCAATATGTATTACGCGATCTAACATTCGGATTTTTCATTTCATTCCATTCAGTCTCACTTACATAAATCGTTGCGTTCGGAAACGCCGGAACAAGGTGATTTCCCTCCCATTTTGTTAAACCAGATGCATGGTCAAAATGAAGATGCGTCATTAAGACGTAATGAATATCTTCAGTATGCAGTCCCAATTTTTCCAAAGATTCCTTAACTGATGATTCTTCTGTTACACCTTGATTTCGCTTCATTTTCTCATTCAATTTACCATTCCCTATCCCTGAATCAATAAGTATGTTTCCTTCTTTCGTTTGTAAGAGTAACGGATCTGTTCGTAAATAAATATGATTTGTATCATTATGTTTATATTTTCGTGACCAAAGTATTTTTGGCACAACTCCAAACATCGCGCCTCCATCTAAATGTGTATTCCCACCTTTTAGCCACGTCACTTTTATATTTCCAATTTGTAACTGTTCCATATCCCATCCCCCTTTTTCATTTAATTTTAACATAATATTCCGATTATTTTTCATATAAAAAACCTATGCATTACTGCATAGGCTCCGTACGATATTTTGCTTCCACTCGATAAATACGATGACCTTTACTAGAAAATTTCTCTTCGTATTCTGTCATAATGTTTCCTTCATAATCACTATTATGAAGATCTAGGCTAAGGTAAGTTAATAACATACCATACTCAGCCATACTCATAATAGAATATTCAAATAAACCTTGGTTATCAGTTTTGAAATGAATTTCTCCACCATCTACTAACACTTCTTCATAATTGCGTAAAAATGTTTTATACGTTAAACGACGCTTCGTATGACGATTCTTCGGCCATGGATCTGAGAAGTTTAAATAAACGCGGTCAATTTCACCTTTCGCAAAGAAAACTGTTAAATCTTCAGCATCTTTATTAATTAACTTTAAGTTCGGTACTTCTTCTTCAATTAATTTATCAAGTGCATCTACAACAACACTTGTGAATTTTTCAATTCCAATATAGTTAATATGCGGATTTGCTTTTGCCATATCATACATGAAGCGGCCACGTCCTGTACCTACTTCAATATGAATTGGCTGTTCATTTCCAAATATTTCTTTCCAGTTACCAGCGCTCTCCTCTGGGTTTCCAATTACGATATGTGAATACTCATTAATTCGATCCATTGCATAAGGCTTATGTCTTAAACGCATAGATGTCTCCCTCTCTTTACAAAACTATTTTAAAGGAAAAATTCCTTCTTTCTGTTTTAATCAATCTATCAAACAAAAAACCAAGTACGTACGAGCACTCGGTCCGTTTCTTTCAAGTATAAGATGTACCATTTTGATAAAAACTACATAAAGCATTAAACATTCCATGACGAAACAGCTTTTTCTCTTACATTTCTAGGGAGAGAAAAACACTCGAAAGGATGATCCGTTCATGCCAATTAATCAACAGCATCAATTAGAAGTGTTAAAAGATATTTTAATCAACCATCAAAGTGATTGCTGCGGGACAGTTTCTGAATGCGAGCAATTAGAGCGACTCATTCAATCGTTACTCGCAAACGATAGTATAAGTAGTGACACTAAAGTAATGCTAAACGATGTATATTCTTATAGTCAATCGGGTAAATCTTCCTCTAATTTGGACAACCATATTTCCAATAATCAAGAACAACTTACTCAGTGGATTGCTGGAATGGACAATTTTTCTTAAGTATTATTCTGAAGCAAGTAGTTGCTGTAAATATTGATGCCAATATTTAGCTTCTGCTTGCTGCTTTTTTGTTGTGTGCCATTGCATAGATAAAATCGTTTGTGCTATCACATACCATCTCATACGCCTAAGCAATGATTCATCTAGTTCAATCTCATAATATCCGAGCCACTCACTCCATTCATGGCGCGGAACATACCAATATAATAACATACCAAGATCTAAAGCTGGGTCAGCAATAACAGCCCCATCCCAATCAATTAAAAACAATTCATCTTCGTCCGACAATATCCAATTGTTATGGTTTACATCACAATGGCATACAACGAATTCATTGTACTCAATATCTTTTAATGACTCCGTTAAATATTGCAGGCCTTGCTGAATTGTTTCATCAACTCTTATATCTCCTCTTAAAACGAGCTGTAATTGTTGTAATAACTCTTGCGCATGAAGCGGCTGCTTTCCTAGCCTTTGAATCATCTGCACAAGCGCTTTAGAGGAGTGTATTTTCTTCAAAAGTTTCGCAACACGCTCTAGTTTCATATCCTCTGGCTCTAACTTCTGTCCCGGAAGCCATTTTTGAGCAGAAATTACATCACCGTTCGTTACCCTTCTTGTCCAAAGTAATTTTGGAACAATTCCTTCTGCTGACAATACCGCTAAAAAGGGCGATGTATTCCGCTTTAAAAATAACTTTTGTTGTCCGTTTTGCGCAATATATGCATCGCCCGTTACTCCACCAGCCGGTATAAGACTCCACTCTTTTCCTAATAATTGTTCCAACCATTCCATATTCATTACCCGTTAACAAATCCTTATCTTTTATAGTTATGAAAAGAAAAACCGCAACATTTCTACGCATGTTGTGGATTCATATATTTTACTGTATTTGAATGAAAAAACTTGGCATAAGCCGAAAACAGGATAAATCACCTGTTCTTCTAGTTTATTTTACAAAATCAATCATAGAATGACAACTTATGAAAATCGTCACCTTTGTCAATTCTACATTTATTACATTCTCATCGTCAAGTAGCGATTTGTCACATTATCGTCAATATATACGTGCTAATTGGAGCCAATTGAAGTTCCTTTCCTCTAAATGAAGAAATTGGCTCTATTTTCGCTTGCTTTTCGTTTACTAACACATGCCACGTTTCTTCTTTTGGAAGCTGCACCGTTTTAGCTTCTAAACCGCTATTAAATAAAACTACAATCTCTTTCCACGGTCCAAATAATTCTACATGCTCTAGGTGGTATGCCAGTACTTCTGTAGATGTTTGCAAAAAAGTCATATGCTTTTTTATAAGGTCCGCATTTTGTAATCGGAATGCCCCGTGCCCTTTGCGAATCGCAATTAACCCTTTTATATAGTTAACGGTCTCCATCTCTTTCTCTTTTTGATCCCAATCTAATTGATTAATTTCATCATTTGCATTATAGCTATTTTCGTTCCCTTGCTTCGTACGATAAAACTCTTGCCCCGCATGTAAGAAAGGAATCCCTTGTGAAAGAATAACCATTGCGGTTGCTAAACGATGACGCCTTTTCAAAATTTCTTCTGATTCTGGATTACTTTGCACTAGTTTATCCCACATCGTCATATTGTCATGACATTCTACATAGTTGATGCTTTGTACTGGCTCTAGGAACAATCCTGTTTCTTTCATACTTAAAAGGCTACCAGCTACTATATACTGCAAATGATTACAGTCTACATGCCCACCAAATGCAAAGCCACGTTTATTTATATTAAAAGTACTTCCTTTTATTCCATCACGAAATTGATCATTAAACTGTGCGATACATAGCATTTTATTCGCATTATTTAACGTCGCTTTCTCTTCAAGAGGAAGCGGTGTTTGCAAATCCCATCCTTCACCTAATAACAGCGCATCCTGCTTTATTTTTCGTACTTCTTTTTCTAATTCATTCATCGTTTCAACATCTAAAATTCCCATTAAATCAAATCGGAATCCATCAACATTGTATTCAGTAAGCCAATATAAAACAGATTCTATAATAAATTTCCTCATCATTTTCCGTTCAGATGCTATATCATTTCCAACTCCCGTCCCATTAGAAGGCATACCGTCTTCCCCATGACGAAAATAATATCCCGGGACAAGCTTCTCAAATGATGATAATTCTCTTTCATAAACATGATTATATACAACATCTATAATCACCCTGATGCCGTGATCATGAAATGTTTCAATTAGTTGTTTACACTCTACTATCCTGTTATATGGATCAGAAAGGTTTGTAACATAAAATCCTGTTGGTATATTGTAATATAACGGATTGTAGCCCCAATTATATGCGGAAGCAGGATTCACTTCATCTATACCACCAAAACAATGTAAAGGTAATAGTTCAACATGTGTAACGCCTAAATCTTTTATATAAGACAATCCTGTTAATGTCCCATTTCGCCCTACTGTCTCCTCTTCCATTAGCCCTTTATATGTCCCTTTCTTATTCACTCCACTGTTTGGGTGAATAGTAGCGTCACGAATATGCAGTTCATACAATATGGCATCTGTCATTGACTGTAATGGTGATAATTCTACTCGTTTTGTCACATTCGTTTTTTCCAAATCGATAACGACGCCGTATTTTCCATTTATCGTCGCAGACTTTGCATAAGGGTCAACCGCTTCGTTCCATATTAAATTAATACAAACAAGGAATGTATATCGTGCTCCATCATGATCACCTTGTAATGTATGAATCCACACTCCGTTTTCTTCTCTGTACATTTCATAATCAATATATTCTTTATCACTTTTATAAATCCGTACTTTCGCAAGCCTTGCAGTCGGAGCCCATACTTTAAATATTGTTTCTTCTTTTTTATACACAGCACCTAAGTCGGTACCTTCGTAATAATATTTTTCATCGAAAACTACTGTTCGAATCACAGCGCCTATTTGTAAATCTGTTTCTTCATTCCGTTCATCCCGTACTGTATAATACTTCCCCACATCTATCGGCTCTTCTATAAAGCATTCATACTTCGTTGCATCTGGAAGAGCAATAGTATGAACAATCGGTAACTCTTTCACATTGCTTCCTTCTTGTAAACGAAATGTCCGGCTTGTTCCATACGCATGCGGGAGCAAAATTGTAATTTTATTCATTTCATCTAAATAGGCATCAAATGGACGTTTTACTTTCAACATAAAAAATCACCATCATTCTCAAAATTAAAATAAAGTGAAACTTTAATCAATGGGAACGCTTTACTCCCACTGATTATTAGCCTTCACCAATTGGGCCTTTATGGGCAGTAGATCTCCCACCTAACTTCTTTGCTTCATCCTAATTTGGAGATGGGAGTCTTACTGCCCGCAAATAGGGGGGTGAAACGAGCTGTAAGTGATAAGGGTTTTCTTATCAGCGAAGCTCTATACAGTAACACATTATTCCCTATAGTATATTCACCTGTATAAAAAACGTTTTCATACATTCTATTTTTGTAGTTTTATTTCAGTAATCGATTTATACTTCGGCGTTTCCTTAACGTGAGATTCATACAAAGTAATCGTATCTGCTTGAAATGATGTTACAGGTAACTCTTTTACATTTGTCAGATCAAACACTTTTTCTCCTACCCATTTACGCGCAACAGTAATATGTGGATGATAAGGACGTGTATCTAGAGAGAAGCCATTTTCTTCACAAATTGTATGCACTTGCTTTTGTAAACTAAACAAATCTTGATTATCACTTATCCCCGCCCAAAATATACGCGGCTGGTCCACCTGTCCGAATGTAGAAAGTCCTTGTAACGTGAACGATAATTCCGTTTTTTCTGTAAATGTTTGTAATCCATTCTTTATTCCTTCTAACTGTTCCTCTGTCGCACTTCCTAAAAATGAAAGGGTAATATGATAGTCTTCTTCATGTACCCACGAGCGAAATGGTAATTCATCCTTCATTTCCTCTTTATAATTAGAAAGAATTTCTTTTATATGACGTGGTAAAGTTACTGCGACAAAATAATGCGGCACCATCTACATCGTCTCCTTTATGTTATTGTTGCTTTTCTTCCTTATCTCATTCAGCTAAAAAGAATCCGCCCTCTAAAGTAGAGAGCGGTCATTATTTAAATATCTTTTATTTCGCTAATTCATGAATTGCCTGAGCATAAATCGCTGTCGCTTTTAATAAATCTTCAATTTCAATGTACTCATCTTTTTGATGCGCAAGTTCTTCTTTTCCTGGGAATAACGGGCCAAATGCAACACCAGCTTTCAATGAACGAGCATAAGTACCACCGCCAATTGCTAACAATTCAGCTTTTTCACCAGTTTGTTCTTCATATACACGTTGCAAAGTACGAATTAACGTATGATCTTTGTCAACGTGATGCGGGCGAGAGTTAGAATAATCCGCTACTTCAAATCCATGAGTACCAACATATTCTTTTAACTTTGCAATTGTTTCTTCAAAGTTAGTTGTAACTGGATAGCGTACATTTAATCCTAAATTACCACCGTTTTCTTGCGAGTAAGACAGGCGACCAACATTCACTGTTAACGGCCCGCTAATATCGTCTTTATAAGAAATACCAGCTTTTTCTCCAATAATATCACCTGTAAATGTTTCTGTTACAAACGAGGCAAATGAAGCCCCTTTTCCATCAAGAGAAACTTTCGTTAAGAAGTTTACCAATAATAAACCTGCATTTTCTCCCTTTTCCGGAGTAGATCCGTGAGCTGAAATTCCTTTGATTTGCAACGTCACCGTCTTTCCTTCTACAATTGCTTTACCTATTTTTTTAGCAGTTTGTAAATACTCTTCATATGCTACTGTAAGTGTATTTACATCTTCTCCTGTAATAACTGCTTCTGCAAAATCAGGAACCATATTTAAACGACGACCTGACTCAAATGAAATAAGCTTAAATGTGCCTTCTTTCTCTTCCCCACCACTTTGCACAACTTGTATGTCAGAAATTCCTTTTTCCGCATTAATAATCGGAAAATCTGCATCCGGCGCAAAACCGATTGTTGGCATTTCTTCATTTTTAAAATAATGATCTACACACTTCCAATTACTTTCCTCATCTGTTCCTAAAATCATACGAACACGTTTTGAAAGAGGTAAGCCTAATTCTTTAACGATTTTCATCGCATAATAAGCTGCCATCGTCGGCCCTTTATCATCAATTGCACCGCGTGCAAAAATCTTCCCGTCGCGAATATCCGCACTATACGCAGGCGTTGTCCAGCCATCTCCTTCTGGTACAACATCAACGTGACAAAGAATACCTACTAATTCTTCTCCTTGTCCCATTTCAAGATGACCTGCATATCCTTCTAAATTTTTAGAACAGAAACCTTCTGCTTCTCCTTTATGTAACATGAAAGATAAGGCTTTTTCTACACCTTCACCAAATGGTGCGCCCTCTTTCGCAGATTCTTCTTCCCATACACTTTTAATTTGTAAAAAATTTTGTGTATCACGAATTAAATCATCTTTTCGTTTTGTAACTTCTTCTGTCCAATTAATCGTCGACATCACGCATCCATCCTTCACTATATTGTCTCTTTCATCATAGCAAACGAAAATCTCTTATGCCATACATGAAAAACTAATAACGGACAATTGTAATATTTCAGATATTTCTTATTAGTTTTTCTTTTATTTTTTTAAAAAAATTTGCAGGAATTTGGCGTTTTACGTAGAAATTTATGAGTTAGTTGACTGACCAGACATACAATGTCAACTACCAATATTTTTCTATATGAATATTTGTTAAACTTTTGTAAAATTTAAGTAAGTTAAAGCATGAATTTTATCATGTAGAGTACAATGGTAGTAACGACCTTCTTTCCTGAATGGGGTCAAAAAAACTAGTAGAGGAGCGGTTTTCTCTTGAAACCTACAACTACTCGTATGCTAACACGCATTAAATCGATTTATATGTACATCAATGAAAACGGTACGGTAACAACGAAAGACCTTGTAGATGAGTTCGGGATCACACCGCGAACAATACAACGTGATCTAAATGTGTTGCAGTTTAATGAACTCGTGTATAGCCCTTGCCGCGGCAAGTGGACAACGACAGGAAAGAAAGTGAGAATGACCTCATAATAAAAAATAATTGTATGTAAATAAATACATACCCCTTTCTAACTCATTAGAAAGGGGTCTTTTCTATGCTCTGAAATTGGCGTTACTTTTCGTTATCTACTTGATACGTCTTTAACATTTCTACTTCTTCATCTGTTAATTCACGATATTGCCCAAGTTCTAACTCTTCATCTAACATTAAAGGTCCCATCTCTGTTCTCTTTAAATAAACTACTTTTTTCCCTACCGCTTCAAACATACGCTTCACTTGATGGAATTTTCCTTCTGTAATAACGAGTTCAATCTCAGAAATATCATCACTTTTTAAAATTGTAAGTTCGCCTGGCTTCGTTTCATAGCCATCTTCTAAAATAACACCTTTAGCGAATTCTATTACATCCTCTTCCGTTACAACACCTGAAATGTGTGCATAATATTTTTTCGGCACATGCTTTTTCGGAGATAATAGTTGATGCGTTAACTTCCCATCATTTGTGATTAATAAGAAACCTTCTGTATCAATATCGAGCCTTCCAACAGGGAATGGATCGAAAATCGCATCTTCTAATTCTAATAAATCTATTACTGTTTCGTGGTTATCATCTTCTGTCGCTGAAATAACACCTTGTGGTTTATGCATCATTAAATAAACAAACTCTTTATATTCCACAACTTCACCGTGAATCATAACCTCTTGCTCTTCTACATTCACATGAAACTTCGCATCTTTCACTGGCGTTCCATCAATCTTCACAACGCCGTCTTTCAGTAATTTCTTTACTTCTTTTCTACTTCCGTGTCCCATATTCGCTAATAATTTATCTAATCTCATGTTCTTCACCTTCTTTATTTATCATAGAAAAGGGGACGTATTTACGCCCCTTTTGATTTCAACTTTATTTTGAATCTACTACCAAGTTTACGCTGGATTTTCTCTAAAGCTTCTCCGCCAAATACTCTTTCTAGTACTCCTGTGCGAATCGCTAACAATCCGTAAACAAGACCACCAATCCCTGCACAAATCGCAACTGTAATAAGAGCACCAATACGGCCATCAGGCGAAATCATGAAGGATAGAAGCCATTGTGATAGTTTTACAGCAATAACCATTACAAGTGTTAAGACTGCAATTTGGAATGTTCTCTTATATACAACACCAAATGAATAGTGTGCGTGTTTTTTAATTTGTCTATTCGTATACCATACGGAAGCTAAGAAGCCGACTGCAGTAGCCAAAATCGCCCCAACTGTACCGAAATAACGAATAAAGATTACGTTACATGCAAATTTCAAAATAACACCCATCACAAGCGCAACAATCGCATGTTTCTGCTGGTTAATCCCTTGCAGAATTGCTGCTGTTACTGTGAATAAAGCGAATAACAATGCAACTGGCGCATACCACATTAATACTTGTCCACCTAGTGGGTCTGAATCGTAGAAAGCAGTGTAAATCGGATATGCAAGTGTAGAAATACCGACAACTGCTGGCAATGTTAAAAACATATTCGCCTGGAATGTTTGTGTAATTTGTAATTTCAAATAACGGTATTGCTTTTCAGTAAACGACTTTGTAATCGCTGGCACGAGCGTTAAACTAAACGCTGTTGCAAGTGATACTGGAATCATAATTAATTTATGCGTCCACATCGTGAAAATACCGAGTGCTCGCTCTGCGATATCTCCTTGACCAATCGCCTGCATAATAGAGTTAAATGTCAATGTATCAATTTGTTGATATAAAGGAATTGTTAATCCAATTACAACGTAAGGGATTGCATATGCAAACAACTCTTTAAACAATTGAGCGGTACTTACCGTCGATTCTGGTACAGTTTGCTCAATTAAATATTGATCCAAATATTTTTTACGTTTTAACCAGTACCAAATTAATACGCCAAGTGCTCCAACTGCTGAAACGAACGCAGCGAATGTCGCAACCCCAACTGCCGTTGCTACTGTACCGCCAAGTACTTTAATAACGATGAAACTACCCGCTAATAAAAAGACGATACGAATAATTTGCTCAATAATTTGTGAAACCGTAGTCGGTCCCATCGATTGGTGGCCTTGGAAATAACCACGAATCAAACTTGCTGCCGGCACAACAATAAGCGCAAAACTTACGAGGCGAATAATCGTCGTAACTTCTTCTATCTTATTTTGTAAACTTTGTTTACCAAGCATTGCTTCTGCAAATAATGGTGCGGTCATGTACAGTACTAAGAAGGAAAGAACTCCTGTTACTATCATCATAACCATTCCCGAGCGGAACATTCTCCGGCTCGTTTTATAATCTCCAAGTGCATTATATTTGGAAACAAACTTAGAAACAGCAAGCGGCACTCCTGCCGTTGCGATACTTAAAAATATCGTATATGGAATGTATCCATATGTATAGAGCGTTCCGCCTTCTGTGCCTACTAATGCATGAAACGGAAAAACGTAAATCATGCCTAAGAACTTTACTAAAAATGTCCCTAACGTCACAATAAGCGTTCCGCGCAGAAATTTTGAATCGGACATACGAAAATCCTCCTACATCTACATAAAGTGAAACTATAATTAGTGGGAGACTCTCCTCCTACTAACCATTCAAGCATTTACAGGCTGCTTTAACTCCCTCTTTACTTCTCCAAAATCTTAAGGTAGTAGTCTTATTGCCCATAAATAGCAGGATAATGCTGAACTCTAACTTTTGTATTGTACCACAATTCTCCTCTTAAGCAGTACTTCACTCTATTTTTCTTTTAAGGGAAAACATGCTATTCTTTTAGGCAGGAAATGTAGAAAATGAGGTCGATATATTATGCATTATGATGTTATTGTCATCGGCGGCGGTCCTTCAGGGCTAATGGCTGCAATCGGTGCTGCTGAAGAAGGCGCAAGCGTCTTACTTCTTGATAAAGGAAATAAACTAGGACGTAAACTTGCGATTTCTGGTGGTGGTCGTTGTAACGTAACGAACCGTCTACCACTTGATGAAATCGTTAAACATATACCTGGAAATGGTCGCTTCTTATACAGTGCTTTTTCTATTTTCAGTAATGAAGATATTATTACATTCTTCGAAAATCTCGGTGTACAACTGAAAGAAGAGGATCATGGCCGCATGTTCCCAGTATCAAATAAAGCGCAATCTGTTGTAGATGCACTGTTAACACGATTAAAAGACTTAGGTGTGAAAATACGTACGAATACGCCTGTCGAAACGATTGAGTATGAAAACGGTCAAACGAAGGCTGTTATTCTGCAAACAGGTGAAGTGTTAGAAACGAATCACGTCGTTATCGCTGTTGGCGGAAAATCTGTTCCTCAAACTGGTTCTACTGGAGACGGATACGCTTGGGCTGAAAAAGCTGGGCATACAATTACAGAACTTTTCCCAACAGAAGTACCAATTCTTTCAAACGAACCGTTTATTCGTGACCGCACATTACAAGGTCTTGCTTTACGAGATGTAAACTTAAGTGTATTAAACCCGAAAGGAAAAGTTATCATTTCTCATAAAATGGACATGCTTTTCACTCACTTCGGCCTATCTGGTCCTGCTGCTCTTCGCTGTAGCCAATTCGTTGTGAAAGCGATGAAAAAGTTTAAAACGAACACAGTGCACATGAGTATCGATGCATTGCCAGAAGAAAATAGTGAGCAACTGTTCCAACGCATGCTGAAACAAATGAAAGAAGATCCGAAAAAAGGAATTAAAAACGTTTTAAAAGGCTATGTTCCTGAACGTTACTTCCTATTCTTATTAGAAAAAAATGAAATTGACGGTAGCGAACAAGCTGGACAAATTTCTCATGAGAAGATTCGCGCACTTGTGAAAGATTTTAAAGAATTGACCGTCCATGTAAATGGTACGCAGTCAATTGAAAAAGCATTCGTTACTGGCGGAGGGGTATCCGTTAAAGAAATTAACCCGAAAGAAATGGCTTCGAAATTCACGAATGGTTTATACTTCTGTGGAGAAGTTCTTGATATTCACGGTTATACTGGCGGCTATAACATTACATCTGCCCTTGTTACTGGCCGAATTGCCGGAACAACAGCAGGACAAAATTCAAAAATGCAATATTAAAGAAGAAACAGGGACTCCTGTTTCTTTTTTTAGTATGTTGAAATAGCAAAGTAATACACGAAATTATATCGGCGATACTTTAAATATGTCGACCGTTTCTTCAAAAATATCCCTTCCTCCTAACTCCCCATTGCTTTTTTGTTGCTTTATATACCTTAGTACCTTTATATTTTATATTGTTGAATATTCGAAAAAGGGTAAGGGGAAAACAAATGAGAAAAAAAGTCATGATGTCTTTAATGCTAATGACGTTTCTTTCTGCGGTAGAAGGAACGATTGTTAGTACAGCGATCCCTCGTATAACGAGTGATTTGTCAGGTGTCGAACTTGTTAGTTGGGTATATGCAATCTATATGCTTGCAACAGCTGTTTCGACTCCAATATACGGAAAGCTAGCTGATTTATTCGGCCGTAAAAAAGTTCTGCTCATCGGAGCAACAATCTTCTTAATCGGTTCTGCACTTTGCGGAGTCGTTACATCAATGGAACAATTAATCTTCTTCCGTGCTCTTCAAGGTATAGGGGCTGGTGCTGTTATGCCGATCACAATGACGATTATTGGAGATCTATATAGCGAAGCTAAAGACCGCGCGAAAGCACAAGGCTGGATGAGTGCCGTTTGGGGTGTATCTGGTGTTATTGGGCCGTTAGTAGGTGGATTTTTAGTCGATTCTCTTTCTTGGCGCTATATTTTCTTCTTAAACGTTCCTTTTGGAATTATCGCTTGCTTAATGTTTGCCACTTCTTATAAGGAATCTGTTAAGTCCGCCGCTAAGCAACATATCGACTATCTTGGTGCGACAGTTTTCTCATTAAGTACAATTGCTTTACTATACGCATTATTAACAGGTAGCAGTAAGCAAAACTGGGGAGACATTTCAATTATCGGCCTATTAATCTTTGCCGCTGTTTCATTCATTATTTTCTTATACATCGAGAAAAAGTCTCCGGAACCATTAATTCCGCTAGCACTTTTCTCTAACCGTACATTATCTACAATAAACATACTAACTCTTATTGCTGGCGCAATGATTATTAGTATTACAGTGTATCTTCCAATTTGGAGCCAAGGTGTTTTAGGAAAAAATGCGACAGAGGCTGGACTCATTTTAATGCCGATTCCTGTTATGTGGACATTCGGTGCTATGTTCTCCGGTAACTTAGTTGGCAAGTTACAAACGAAACAAATTATTTTACTTGGAGCTAGCATTTTATCAGTTGCTACTTTCTTATTATTTACATTATCAACAGATTCACCATCATTCCTCATTTATGTTGCAGTCGGATTATTCGGCTTAGGAATGGGGCTTGTTACACCAATTTACATGGTAACAATTCAAGCAGCCGTACCAGCTCATACGCGCGGAACAGCAGTCGGTTTGAACACATTTATTAATACTTTTAGTCAAACACTAGGAGCTGCAATCTTCGGAACGATCTTCAATACGATGATTCATGCACGTGGCATTAAAAACCTTGATCTTGTTTCTTCTGGCGGACATGGAGGAGCTACAGCAAACGTAGCAACAGAGTCTCAAGAGGCACTAGCAGCAAGTGTACACGTCATTTATATGAGCACTTTCGTATTAGCGGTATTTACATTAATTATCGCTTGGATTTTATTAAAGCCAGCTACACAAACAAGTGAGCAATAAAAAGAGGATGACCATTTTGGTCATCCTTTTTGCATAAAATCTACTCTTCATTCTCCACAATATGTTTAAGCACGGACAATTTATTATCCCAAAATCGTTCATAGTACGAGAGCCACTGCTGTAATTCCTCTAATGGTTCTGGATGCAAACGATATATCTTCTCTCTTCCGCTCTTTCTTCCACTCACTAAATTCGCTTCTGAAAGAATATGAAGGTGCTTTACAACCGCAGTACGACTCATCGGAAAATGATCCGTGATTTTGGAAATCGGTAACTCCTTGTCACTTAATAACCGTATTACTTCTCGGCGGGTTGGATCAGCAATTGCTTGAAATACGTCATATTTCGCTGCTGATGAGGCCACTTAGCCTTCGACAACCTTTTTCAGTTTTTCATTTACAATCGCTACCCAGCCGCCGCTCATTCTATCGCGAATAATAGAGCTCTTCGCATTCGCTTTCGGAAGAATTTCATCAGGATGTTTCCAGCCGCCGTGAATTAACGTAAATTCTGTTTTATTGTCTCCTAAGTCTTTCAGATTAAATGAAACAACCCAGCCATCTGTATCCCATGAGAAAGATAGATAATTCGGCTCATCAATCTCTAACACTTTACATGGTGATGGTCCGAAAGGTGATTGCACATGAAACTCATGTCCTACCGCCAATTCGAAATCATTTGGCATAAACCATGACGCAATTCCTTCTGCAGTCGATACTACATTCCATACTTTTTGAATAGGCGCGTTAAAAACGATTGTTTGTTTAATATCATTTAATGTATTTTGTTGTTCCATTTTATATCTCCTTTATTCGGCATTAAAATATAACACCTTTTAGTTTCACATTAACAATATAACACCTTTTGGTTTCATGTCAAGAAAGACTCTTTTTCACTGTTGAGAAATTCTCAACATTTTTTCAACAGGACAAACACCCTCTCACCATTCCTTCATAATATACTCACAAAGGCAATGAAAAATAGAAAATTCCCTCAATATGAAACTCTATCACTCCTATTGAGAGAAGCGCCTAACTTATCTCATCTGTACTTCGTCTCTCCTCCTTCCCTCGGGGACAATACGCGAGATATGTAAAAATCAGAAGGAGTATGCCCGCCATTTGGGTAGGTAGTTATTTCTCTTCTCCTCAACATTTCCTTAGGAGCGAAATGACTACCGACCCACTTTTTCAAACAAAAATAAAAAGGAGATGAAAGCTATGTTCTATTGCATTAACTGTTCTGAAATTCACCATGAAAAACACCCGAATGATAAAGTTTTTAAAAACGGTTTTTATATTGATCCATTTTTAGGTGATCGTTATCACCTTGGTATGTGTATAGATGCCCAAAACCATGAAACAGGGGCGCCTCTTTTAGCGACAAAGAAATTAGGCACAACTCAATCTATTATGAACGTATTACCGACACATGTTGTCCCAACATAAAACATAAAAAAGAGCTGGCTCACCCAGCTCTTTTTTATGCTTTATAAACGATCATTGCTGAAAAACAATAAATTTGGTTTTCGTCATCGTTAATAGAAACACCGACTTGGTACTTAATATCTACAAAGTTACTATCATCAATTTTTTTCAAAAATACATTTACAGCGTCTTCTAAGTCTTTTTCATGACTTTCATCAAACACTTTCACACGAATCATGTTAACACCATCCTAGATCGCAGCCCTCCGCCACTTGTTTATTGCCACGGTGCGTATCTATGATGCGATAAAACTTTCCATCTTCATATATATATCCGTCTTCTAACACATATTGTTTATCTTCAGTATAGACATAAAACTTACCTATCATAAACTTACTCGTATATAATTCCAAATAATCTTGCCTAAATTTAGCTACAACTTTATTTGTAATATCAATTCTAATTGTGCGCCCCACCTTCTATCCCTCCCTTGCAAAGAACGGATTTAGGTATATTGTATTAGCGATTTTATATTTTATGCTTAAAAATAAGTGGATATGCCCTCTTTCTGCGCCTGTACTATTTTTCTAAAAAAATTCCCCCTATTTATTCAACTTATAAGAGCAAAAAAACGACTTTTATATATTGACTACAACATATCAGATGTGATATTATATAAAATTTGACATTTTTATCCTAGTATGTTATCATTAAAAGTAGTTACCACATACGGAGGTGGATGATTTGTTTCAAATTGGTGATAAAATCGTTTATCCAATGCACGGTGCAGGAATCATCGAAGCAATTGAAGAGAAAGAAATATTAGGCACTACGCGTCAATATTGTGTTATACGCATCATTAGTAAAGATATGCAAGTAATGCTTCCGATGAATCAATTACAAAAATCAGGTATACGTTATATCGTCGATAAAGGTACGTTAGATGGTATACTTCTTGAATTTCATCATGGGGAATCAGACCCCTCACTCTCTTGGAAACAAAGATATACAATGAATATGGAAAAAATGAAGAACGGCAATCTTCAAGATAGTGCAGAAGTTGTTCGTGATTTACTTCGTCGCAATAAAGAAAGAGCATTAAATGCGAGCGAAAAACAAATGCTAGATAATGCGCGTAAAATGGTTATTAGTGAAGTTGCGCTCGTACAGAATGTTTCAGAACATCAAGCAACAGAATTTCTTCAAGATACAATCAATCATTAATTTTAAAAATAGCCGACCGCTATTTTTTTTTGCGTAAAAAAGGCCAAAGAGTTAAATCTCTTTGGCCTTTCATATTACCCACGCCCCGCTTGAAACGATGGGTATAGAGTCATTCCACCATCTGCAAATAACGTAATTCCAGTTACGTAACTTGCCTCTGCTGAAGCGAGCCACGTTGCTACTGCTGCGATTTCTTCAGGTTTTCCAATGTACCCCATTGGAATCATACTTTCTACGTCGTCACGTTTTTTCGGGTCAGCAAATTTTTCAGCATTAATTGGCGTATTAATTGCACCAGGACCAATATTATTTACCCGAATACCTTTTGGTGCATATTCTAACGCTAACGTTTCTGTCATAAGCTTAATCCCTCCCTTACTAGCCGCATAATGCACAAATAATGGCCACGGGATTTTCTCATGAACACTAGACATATTAATAATCGAACCTTTAATATCGTGTTCCACAAAATATTTAATCGCTTCACGACTTCCTAAAAAAGCACCTGTTAAATTTGTATGAATTACTTTATTCCAATCCTCTAACGGCATTTCATGCGACGGTACCGCGTTTTCTATCCCTGCATTATTAATCATAACGTCGAGCGTACCAAACTCTTTCACAGCAGATTGAATGAGATTCACAACATCTGCCTCGACCGTCACATCACCTTTTACAGCAATCGCTTCTCCACCTACCTTTTTTATTTCTTCTAATACATCGTTCGCTTCTGACTCTCTTGAGCGATAGTTAATAACAACTTTCGCCTTCTCTTTAGCAAATCTTACTCCCATGGCTCTTCCAAGACCAGTTGCTGATCCTGTAATAACGACGACTTTCCCTTCTAAATCGCTATACATTTTAATACCTCCTTAACCTTTCGCAATCCCCAGCATAATTCCAGCTGCAATGATAAAAACGATACCAATAACAATCCCAATTAATTGACGCTTCGTTTTCCTTTCACCTAATATAAAAATCCCGCCAAGCGTCGAAATAATAATTCCCATTTGTGAAAGGGAAAAGCTTGTTGCGACCCCAACTCTTGGCTGCGAAATGAATAAAAACATATTTCCAGCTGCCCAAATCAATCCTGGAAGAATATTTCGAATCGCATATTTATTGAATGGATGATGTTTAAATGTGAGTAAAATCCCGCCTAATACCATACCGACCGCTTGTGGTAATAAAGCCGACCAACCGTTCACGTTAAATAACCGGATAACTACTACGTAAACTAAATAACCGACTGTTGAAATTAATAAAATAATAATTCCTTTTTTAAAATTTCCTGCTTGCTCTGCATTCTTCTCTTCTTTACTTTGAAGCGATGTTAAAATAACCCCGATAATAATACAAACGAGCGCCAAAACTCCAAGAACGACCGATATCGTCGTTGACCATTCATGAAACACGATAACCCCAAATAATGTTGTTGCGACTAATTGAAGCCCTGTTGAAATCGGCATCGTTCTAGAAACACCCATTAAATCAATACTTTTTAATTGATTCGCTTGACCAAGTGCCCAAAATAAGCCAGATACAATTCCAACTCCAATAACGGTCGGAGTTAATACCGGCTTCATAAAAATATAAACAACAATTGAGAAGATAAGTGCACCGAACGTTGTACCGAGCGTTTGACTATACGGTCCCCCACCCAGTTTCACGTTAAATAGCACAATACTCCCCCAAAATATAGCTGGTAAAATCGCTAAAAGTATATCCATCGCTCATTACCTTTCTCTACAAAATGTCATAGGTTATCGCTCTAAATCATTAGAGTGAGCTTTTATTTTTTCGTTTTTTCGTGCACAAATCTTTTCTACAATAGCACCAGAAACATTCTTTTCTCGCTCCACTTTCTTTATCTTTATGTGATCTAAATTGTCTTCCAAAGTAAGTGTAACTTTATCATTCGGCGGATTATGTGCCCCTTGAAATGTAAGAAATTGTATCGTAACTTCAAACCTAGGAACAAACTCATCTTTCTTGCCTAGACGCTTTATATTTGTAACTGAGTCACATTCATATTGATCTTCTGTCACTTGCCTTATAACCGAGTAATATCGATTCAGTAACGCACTTTCTAAAAGCTGTTCCGTCGATTCCTTTGCCAAAGAATTGCTTGGAGAAAAGAAAAAAACAGAACATATCATTGCAATCATTACACATATCTTTTTCATAACTTCCTCCTTTTCCTATAAGATAGTGTTCTCCAAAATGCCATAAAAAAACGACTTTCCCTATTTAGGAAAGTCGTTTTTTATAGCATAAATCCAATATTAACCACCACTCACTGGTGGTATTAGTGCAACTACATCACCAGTGTGTATCGTGTCATCTTCATTTGCGTACTCTTCATTAATCGCAACCATAATTGGCGCTGACACTGGTACATTATATTCTTTCGCAACAATATCTTTTAACTCTGCAACAGTAATATTTTCTTTCTCTATTTGTAATTCACTCGTTCCTGCTTCTTCTTGCAAGTTCGCAAATAACAATACTCGAATCATATTTATAACTCCTTCCCAGGCTCTCCTGCTGGATATGGTGTTTTTTCTAATTGGTCACCAATCCATGAGTCACCATCTTCCCAAAACTCCTTTTTCCAAATTGGAACAATTTGCTTAATACGCTCCATAATATATTCATTCGCTTCATAAGCCTCTTTGCGATGAGGCGTTGATACAGCAACAACAACCGCTATATCAGAAATTTGCAGCGTGCCGATGCGATGCGTAATCGCAACATGTGTACCGGGCCACTTCTCCTTCACTTCTGACCCAATTTTCTGTAGCATCTTTTCTGCCATCGTCTTATAAGCTACATACTCTAAGTATAGTGTACGACGCCCTTTCGTAAACTCCCTAACTGTCCCGATAAATGTTGTAACAGCACCACATTCACGGCGAACTACTTTCTTTGTCACCTCTTCAATCGAGATTTCTGTATCAATTACTTCATAATACGTATTTATCATTTTGCACCCCTAGCCGTTTGTAAAAACCAGTCTATATACAATTTTTCTTCTGTTATATGAAATACTTTATATTCTTCTCGTACATTTGACGAAGCATCATACCACGTAATAACTGCCGCTATATTTTCTACTTTATGTAAAAGTTCAGCGTCTTCCGCAGAACGAAGTAACACTACTTTCGGATAGTTCTCAGCTTTATAGCCCTCTATTAAAATCGTATCTACTTCAAAAAATTCGTACAAGCGGATAATTTCTTGCAAGGACCATTCATCTCGCAAAGAGGACAAAGATAGTAATCCGGCACCTTCTACACTACTTACTACAGCACCAGCTTTTCTGTGTCTTTCACTATCTTTTTGCGCTACTTCAGGAAAGCCCCCGTGACCATGATGTTTAATTGTAGCAACCTTCATTTCTCTGTCAGTTAATGCATGCACCATCTTCTCTACAAGTGTTGTTTTCCCGCTATTTTGATACCCTACTATTTGTAAGATTGAAGAGGCTTTGTCCACGGCCAATCACTTCCCTCAGAGCATTCTAACAATAATACAGACACTTTCATTCCTGCTTCAAATCCTCTCGTTCCTCCAGGCAGCACGATAAAAGCATTTGCATCCGCAAGTGAAGAGACTGCACTCGATTTATCTAAACCGACTGGCATCGCTTGTAGTGCCCCATTAACAATACTCGCTTTTGCTCTTACAAAACGAGTAAACGGATTTGGTTTCGGGAAATCTTTTTGTAAAATAGCATCAGTTCTATATACGTGAGGCTCCTTCACATGCAAATACGTTTTCATAATTGGATGCACAAATAATTCGAAACCTACATAACAAGCTGACGGATTACCTGATAAACCAAAGAGTAGCTTTCCATCAACTTCAGCTACTGTCGTTACACTCCCCGGTCTCATCGCTATTTTATTAAAGAGTACATTCGCCTGTAACCTTTCATAAATAGCTGGCAAATAGTCGTAATCCCCTACTGAAACACCGCCCGTTGTAATTAAAATATCAACCTCATCCATCGCTGATTTAACAGCTGTAAAACATGCATCTAACTCATCGGCAAGTTGTCCATAGTAACGCACTTTCCCGCCAGCTTTCATAATTTGAGCGGCAATCATGTAAGAGTTACTATTTCTAATTTTCCCTGGCTCTAACGCCTCATGCACTTCTAGTAATTCACTTCCTGTCGTTACAATACCGACAACAGGCTGTTTTACAACTTTCACAGTGCTATATCCAAACGTCGCTAATAATGCGGCAACACCTGGATTGATTACAACACCTTTCTTAACGAGGACTTGATTTTGTTTTATATCTTCTCCTTTAAATGACACATTGTCACCGTTTTGGAAAGGACGTTTTAGCTTCATATATGTACTTTCGTTCCTCTCGAATCCTTCCGTCAGTTCTAGCATTACGACTGCATTGCAATCTTCTGGAATAGCTGCTCCTGTCATAATACGAACCGCCTGAAAAGCCCCTACTTCTTCTGTAAAAACAGATCCTGCTCCGATCTCTCCTATTACTTCAAATTCAATCGGCTGCTCTTGACTCGCTTCCTTCGTGTCTTCTGCTCGAATTGCGAAACCATCGTAAGGAGAACGATCAAAGTGAGGAACGTCGTGATCTGAGACAACATCCTCTCCAAGAATCCTCCCATAACTTTCTGTAATAGAAACTTCTTCTACTTCACCATGCTTAGCATATTTCATAACCCGCTCTACAGCCTCAGCAACTTGAATCGGGATTCGTTTTTCTACCATTGTTTCTCACCTCATATTTGCAAAATATCTAATCTCGATTACACTTTATATATTAAATCGCAATTACTTCAAGGAGGAATTCCATGTCTTCATTCACACATTTCAACGACCAAGGGCGCGCTAAAATGGTTGATATAAGTGACAAAAAAATAACCGTTCGAACAGCAATAGCATGCTCTAGCATTCTCGTTACAAAAGAAATTTTTGATAAAATCTCACGCAATGAAATTGGTAAAGGTGACGTATTAGCCGTCGCACAAATCGCAGGTATTATGGCTGCAAAACGTACTTCTGATATTATCCCAATGTGCCATCCTTTATTATTAAAAGGTGTTGACGTCTCTTTCGATTGGAAACAGTCAGAAGAACAGTATCGGCTACTTATTGAAGTAAAAGTTAAAACAGAAGGTAGTACCGGCGTTGAGATGGAAGCTTTAACAGCCGCTTCCGCTACCGCTCTTACTGTATATGACATGTGTAAAGCCGTTGATAAAGGTATGATTATTGGCGAAACGTACTTACTTGAAAAAACGGGCGGAAAAAATGGAGATTATATTAGAAATTCTTAATCCTACCTTTTCCATTTGAACCTAAAGGATTCCCCTTTAGGTTCAACCTATATATCTTGCATATAGTCGTTTCGCAACATTCATATCATTCGTACCATGAATAAACGCCCTGCCATCTGTAAATAAAACAAAACGATATTCTTCCACTGGAAATGATAATAAATACGGCGTTGCTTTTACATCCACACTTTTTTGTAAGCGCTTTTTAATTTCTTCTAAATTAAAACCCTGACGCACACCTGGACGGATTTGAACTGTATTTCGCCCACATAATACTTCTGTTTTCGTTTGTGCTTCAAATGTTAAACTCGGATATGTACGTAACTTTCCACAGGATAAACATGTATCCTTTTTCTGCCTATTCACTTTAAATGCCATCTGTTGATTATTCCAAAGATCAAATGATAGCATCGTTTCACGAAGTGCCTCAAAATCTTCTACTAATATTTTCAAGGCTTCCGTTATTTGATGTGCAACTACTAATTGCACTGCTGGCTGTATAATACCGGCCGTATCACATGTCGCTCCGCTCGCCGGATGTTCCATTAAACATCGAAAACACGGCGTTTTTCCTGGCAAGATTGTATAAGTTACTCCGTAACTTCCAACACATCCTCCGTATATCCATGGAACGTTATACATCTGGGATATATCATTAATAAGAAGGCGCGTTTCAAAATTGTCTGTCGCATCTAATATTAAATCTACACCTTTAATTAACTCTTCCATTTCTTGCACCGTTACATCAGTCACAACCGGTACAATTTCTACTTCGGAATTAATTGCCTTTAAATGTTCTGCTGCCGCTATTGCTTTCGGCTTATAATGCTTCGCATCTTCTTCTGTATATAATTGTTGCCTTTGTAAATTACTCCATTCTACATAATCACGATCCGCAATTGTAATTTTTCCAACACCTGCTCTAACAATTGCTTCTGCATTCGCTGCTCCGAGCGCACCAGCACCGATGACGAGCACGTGCTTCCCTCTTATTTTCCGTTGCCCTTCTTCCCCAACACCAGAAAATAACATTTGTCTTGAATATCGCTCTTGCATACGACATCCCCCTTTCTTATCCTCCTATATAAGACATTTCAATTTTCGGACGATTTTTCGCACTTTCTTCTGTCCGTTCATCTGAATATCGATCTTTTCTATTCTCCCATACATATTGTATAGCTTTTAATAACTCATTATCCGAAAGGCTTTCCCTGAGAAGTTTCCTTAAATCCATTCCTTCTGTCGCAAACAAGCAAGTATAAAACTTTCCATCTGCCGAAATTCTTGCTCTCGTACAAGAAGAACAAAATGACTCAGAAACGGAGGTAATAAAACCAACCTCTACATTCGTTCCAACGTATCGATACCGCTTCGCAACCTCACCAAAATAATGAGCTTCAGCTGGCTCAATTGGATACACCCCATGAATCATATCAATTAATTCTCGTTTCGTAATAACTTGATCAAAATTCCATCCATTCGTACTGCCAACATCCATAAACTCAATAAATCTAAGCGTGATTCCTTGTTCTTTAAAATACGTAGCAACCGGAAGTACTTGATGATCATTCATTCCTTTTTTCACAACCATATTTACTTTCACTTCAAGGCCTGCTTCTTTCGCTGCCATAATTCCTTTTAACACTGGCTTCGTATTCATATTCCGGCCATTAATTGCGCGGAACACATTATCATCTATCGCATCCAAACTAACATTTACTCGGTGTAACCCAGCTTCTTTTAACGCCTTCGCTTGCTTCGTTAAATGAATCGCATTTGTCGTTAATCCTATATCTACTAAACCGTCAATTTTCACGAGACGTTCGATAAGTTTTGTTAAGTCCTTACGGAGCAAGGGTTCGCCACCAGTAAGTCTAATTTTCCGTACACCGATGCTAACAAATACTTTTGCTAATCGCTCTATTTCATCAAATGTCAGTAAAAACTCATCTTTCAAAAAAGCATAATCAGGACCAAACACTTCGGCTGGCATACAATACGTACACCGTAAATTACAACGATCAATGACAGAGATGCGTAAATCTTGAAGTGGGCGTCCGAAAAAATCTTTAACCTTCTCCTGCATCGCCACTCTCCCTTTCTGCCAAATTTATACCTCTCTTCATTCTATTATAATATATTTTTGAACCGCGATGTTTTTGCTCAAGTGAATAAAGTGAAACTTTAATCAGTGGGGGTTTTGTCCATCCCCACTGATTATTAGCCCACAAATAGAGGGATAAAAAACCTTGAAACATAAAAGTTCCAAGGTTTTTTTGCTTATTAACTTAATCTAATAATAGTTAGAGTAGCTCCTGGCGTTGTCGTAGATAATGTAGCCACTGCAAGTAATCCAAATAACTGTAAACTAATAGCAGAGCCCGCAGCTAAATTACTAATAATTGTCGCATTAAATGAACCTGTAGCCACTGCCGGTGAATTTATTGTTCCTGCTAGCGGACTTCCATTTACAGTTATACGCGAACTTACAAGTAAAGCTGCCGTTATATTAATTGTGTAGGCTATATAATAATTACCTGCATTTGTAACGGTAAACACAGTATTTCCACCACTAACTGTTATTCCCGGTCCAATATTTTGATTGTTCGGTAATGGTATATTCGTACCGCCTAACAACACGGAAATAGCACTTCCTGAAGTATTATTTGCAAAGGAATACGTTGCAGTTGTACTAACTCCAGTCACCCCGGTCGCTCCTGTTGCTCCTGTTGCTCCCGTTGCTCCCGTTGGACCTTGGATTCCTTGTGAACCTGTCGCTCCTGTTGCCCCCGTTGGACCTTGAATTCCTTGTGAACCTGTCGCTCCTGTTGCCCCCGTTGGACCTTGAATTCCTTGTGGGCCTTGTGGGCCTTGTGGGCCTGTTGGACCTGTGTCCCCGGTTGGGCCTTGTAGACCTTGTAAACCTTGCACTCCTTGCGGACCTGTTGGACCTATTTCTCCTTGCACACCTTGTATTCCGGTTGGGCCTTGTGGACCAGTCGGACCTTGCACTCCTTGTATCCCTTGAATTCCCTGTGGGCCTTGTGCTCCGGTTGCACCTGTTGCCCCTTGTATCCCTTGTGGGCCTTGACCTCCTTGGATTCCTTGAGGACCTGTTGGACCTTGGATTCCTTGCGGGCCTTGAATTCCTTGCGGCCCTTGATCTCCCGTTGCTCCCGTTATACCTTGGATCCCTTGTGGACCTTGAACACCTTGCGGACCGGTTGGGCCTATGTCTCCTTGTACTCCTTGTATTCCTTGTGGACCCTGCAGCCCCGTTGCTCCGGTTGCACCAGTTACTCCAGTTGCTCCGGTCACACCCGTCGCCCCTGTTGCTCCCGTATCTCCTACTCCTCCCGTTACACCTGTCGCTCCTGTCGGACCAGGTGGTCCACCTGATGGACCTGTCACTCCCGTCGGACCTGATGGACCTGTTGGGCCAGTCGGTCCGGCTGGGCCTCCTGATGGACCAGTTACACCTGTTGGACCAGTTACTCCAGTTGCTCCTGTAGTCCCTTCCCCTGTCACCCCTGTTGTACCCGTATCTCCAGTTACTCCTGTCGGCCCTTGGATTCCTTGAATTCCTTGTGGGCCTTGCACTCCTTGCGCACCCGTCGGTCCTTGAATTCCTTGGATACCTTGAACTCCCTGTGGACCCATTGGACCTGTTGGACCTATATCCCCTTGAGTACCTTGCACTCCTTGCGGGCCCTCTGGACCTGTTGCTCCTATATTCCCTTGAACACCTTGAACTCCAGTTGCTCCTTGTGCTCCGGTTGCTCCTGTTATACCTTGAATCCCTTGTATTCCCTGAATTCCTTGTGGGCCTTCTGGACCTGTTACTCCTATTGGTCCTTGAATTCCTTGGATTCCTTGTGGGCCCTCTGGACCTGTTGCTCCAGCTGGTCCTGGCACTCCTTGTATTCCTTGCGGACCCTGAAGTCCTTCTGGGCCTTCTGGGCCTGTTGGTCCTATATCACCCATTGGCCCTTGAATTCCTTGGACTCCTTGTGAGCCTGTGTCCCCGGTTGGACCAGGTACCCCTTGTATTCCTTGTGGGCCTTGATCTCCTGTTGCTCCTGTTATACCTTGAGGTCCTATGGCCCCTTGTATACCTTGCGGACCTTGATCTCCAGTTGCCCCCGTTATCCCTTGAATTCCCTGAACCCCTTGGATTCCTTGTTCACCAGTTACTCCTGTCGGACCAGGAATACCTTGAATACCTTGCGGACCTTCTGGACCCGTTGGTCCAATTGGCCCTTGAACCCCTTGTATTCCTTGCAGGCCCTGTGCTCCTGTTTCTCCTGTACTTCCACTCGGACCTGTATTTCCAGTCACTCCCGCACTTCCAGTTACTCCAGTATTTCCAGTCGCTCCCGTCGCACCTGTACTTCCACTCGGTCCACCTCCTGGCCCTGTCGCACCAGTTGCTCCAGTCGGACCTGGAGGTCCTCCAGATGGGCCAGTTATCCCTGTTGGACCTGTTATTCCAGTCGGACCACTAATCCCCTGACCAGTCGCTCCTGTTGCTCCCGTATTTCCACTCGGTCCTTGTGGGCCTTGTATCCCTTGAGCTCCTTGTATTCCTTGTGAACCTGTTGCACCCGGTACCCCTTGCACTCCTTGAATTCCTTGAGGTCCCTCTGGCCCGGTAGCTCCAATCGGCCCCTGTAATCCCTGTATCCCCTGTATACCTTGTGCCCCAGTCGCTCCGGTCGGACCAATTGGACCTTGTAACCCTTGCACTCCTTGAGGTCCTGTCGCTCCAGTTTCTCCCTGTGGTCCCCTTAATCCTTGTGGGCCCTGCTGTCCTTCTGGTCCTGTTGCACCCATTTGTCCAGCTGGTCCTTGAATCCCTTGCACTCCTTGAGGTCCTGTCGGGCCCTTCTCCCCCATCGGACCTTGAAATCCCCTTGGTCCTTGTGGGCCAGTCGGGCCTTGTGGACCGGTTGGACCAGTAATCCCAATGCCAGTAAATCCCGTTGGAACGGGAGGAAAAGTAGGTCCAATAAGATTCGGTGAAATTCTGAAATTAGAGTTTAATGAATTTTGTCTATCGCGCTCTTTCACACTTTCACCACCTACACACCATCTTTTTTACTTTAAACAAACCTCTTCTTCTTAATATGTATTTACAAAAACAATCTCAAAGACTATTTTTATTCTAAATAATAAAAACTCCCTTAATTCCTTAAGGGAGTCCAGCAACTGAATCCATATTATCTGTATTAGGGACAGCTTGCGATATACTCGACACATTTGCACCTTGCCCCATATTTGTTCCCGTTACAGTACCAGCAGGGGTACCTCGTGTATAGGTTGTCGTCACCGAATCTCCCGGTTGTAAACAAAGCTTCGTCTCCGTCCCTATTACTGTAACAACGTCAATCCAAGTGCACCCCATTGAACCACTATACGATTTCGAAGCAGTAAATGAAGTATCACTCAAATTATCCCCTGTAAATATATTCCCAGTATTATTAACGATAATAAATTCTTTAATACGTGCAGGCATACTTACACTCTACCTTTCCTTTATGCACCTAATGTACGTGTACTCGTCGCTAATGGTGGAAGAAACACTGATGTTCTAATCACAGCTTCTGGCTGTCGTTTCCCATTTAAAAAAACAGCCGCACTCGATCCTCCAGCACCAGCATATATTTTTGCCACAGCTAAAGGTGAGATATCATAACAGTCGCCAACATTAACAGCTCCTGTATTATTTATAATTTTTACTTTACGCATGTTAATTCCCATTTCGCCTCCCCCTTTTGTATACTGTATGCAAAAGAAAAAAACTTGAAACAAACACGTTTCAAGTTTTTGCAGCTACTTATTTAGTTTCGCCTTCATATTGAAGCATACCGCCAACCATATTCACCGTTTTAAACCCTTGCTCATTTAAATAATGGCATACATTTTCACTACGCATTCCCGAACGGCAAATAAAGATATATTCATTCTCTTTCTCAAAGAAATCCACTTTATTTGGAATATCGCCCATTTTAATATGTACAGCTTCTGGAATTTTCCCTGCCGCTACTTCTTCATCTTCCCTTACATCTACTAAAAATAATGTTTCTCCATTTTCTAAACGCTCTTGCACTTCTTCTGTAGTAATTGTTTTTACTTCTGTCATATGTAGTTCCTCCTTATATACAATAAAACCTTCAGTTTCTTCTTTAAACAATCATTTCTCATCAATTTTAGCACGCGAAGGAAGGAACGCAAAGAATGGAACATTTATTTCTCAATTTTCCAGCAAAACTTATTCTTTACAAACATAACTGACGCATTGTATCCTCAATATACTTGTTTGATGAAAGGAGCCAGTTAAAATGACACTTTTTCTTTTCATTATGGGCATCATTTTCTTAGTTTTTGCAGTTATTGCTCTTAGTATGAAAAATAATAAAAAGATAAAATCCCCTCAAGAAATGTCATTCTTATTTCTATTACTTAGTATAGCTTTCTTCGGTTTATCAATCGCTTCATATATTTTCCGTCTGCAAATCATGTAAAAAAAGGTGCCTACTATAAATCATGCACCTTTCCACATTAATTATTTCCTACACAAAACTAGATACTTTCCGGTTTAAAAACTCATAAATTTTCTTTTCAAATAAATGAACATCTAACGCTCCTGCCATATGCCCATTTATACTTTCTATCTCATATACTTCTGCGTACTTCCCTTGCTTTTGCAAAATGTCTACCATTTTATAATTATAACGAGGTGGCTGAAGTAAATCTTGTTTGCACGGAATCATGAGTACATTCGCTTCTATATTAGAAAGAGCCTCTTCTAAAGAAGAAAATCCATGCGCAATATCATGTAATAAGACTGCTTTCGCAGTGTACATCCACGAATTTGCATCTACTAAATCTATACTTTTGCATGTCACTTTATTAATCTCTTTCTCAAATGATGTTAATGCAGAAAATTCCTGATAAGGTGCCATTTCTATACTGTTCCGCGGGAATGCCGTTTCATAAAAATGTTCATCAAACGCATTCATAAACATCATTCGATTTGCTAAATGAAGACCCTTCGTTGGCTGCTCTTCTCCATACTTTCCACCTTTCCAGTTTGGATCAAGCTGAATTGCTTCAATCGCATTTTGCGCTACATTTCCCGACGTTATAATTGGATTTTGTGGATTCGTAATAACTCCAATCACTCGCTCTACCATATGAGGATAGTGAACAGCCCATTGCTGCGCAATCATCCCACCTGCCGACGGTCCCATTACAGCATGTAGCCTAGCAATCCCCATATCTTTTATTAACTCATATTGCATACGTGCTACATCTAAAAATGTGAAAACTGGAAAATCCATCGCATACTCAAAACCAGTCATCGGATTTATCGATTTTGGTCCCGTTGTAATTACGTAGGGATTCTTCACCTGTACATTACAAAGGTTATCAGTGCATATAACGAAATATTTATTTGTATCAATTGCTTTTCCAGGTCCAATTAATCCATCCCACCAACCAGCTTCCTCATCATGCTCTGTATATTTTCCTGCCGCATGACTTGTTGCACTAAAATAGTGACAAACCAAAATCGCATTTGATCTTTCTCTATTTAAAGTGCCATACGTCTCATACCCCATTTGAACAGGAATTCCCCTACCATTTTCAAACACAAATTCTTTTAAAACAAACTTCTCCTTTTTTACAATTTGCACAGACTCGCCTTCTTCCCGTCATATTATGAACTGCTTACTAAAGGATTTTTTCTATACAAACCAATCTCCTCCTTCTTTTCATAAATAAATGAATAATATACAAAATTAGCCACAAAATAGCACTATATTACAAGATCAAAGAGGGCATACATATGATTTGGAATTGGTTACGTAAGAAAAAAAACTCAAATACAAAAGAGACAGATGATTCGAAACAACAGCCAGATGATCAAAAGGAACATAACAAAGATAAGAATGGCGAGCCAAAAAGTACGGAACAAACTGAGGATAATTCTCAAAATAAGCAGCAAAATTCTAAACAAGAGGATAATTCTCAAAACAAGCAGCAAAGTTCTAAACAAGAGGATAATTCTCAAGGTAAGCAGCAAAATTCTAAGCAAGATGATAATTCTCAAGACAAACAACAAAATTCTAAACAAGAGCATTCTTCTCAAAACAAGCAACAAAGTTCTAAACAAGAGGATAATTCTCAAAACAAACAGCAAGGTCTTCTCAAGACAAACAGCAAAGTTCTAAACAAGAGGATTCTTCTCAAGACAAACAGCAAAGTTCTAAACAAGGTGATTCTTCTCAAAACAAACAGCAAAATTCTAAGCAAGATGATAATTCTCAAAACAAACAGCAAAATTCTAAGCAAGATGATAATTCTCAAAACAAACAGCAAAGCTCAGGAAGTAACAGCATTTATGACTTTAGCAAACCAGAAAGTGACCATATTCATTCTCTACAAGATTTAATAGAGAAGATGAAACAGTCTAGTGACTTTGTTAATTACCATACATCTGACGATGACACGATGCCTTATTGGATTTCTTACTATCGTCCTTCACTTGATGGTGAGAAATTGCAAAAGTATTTAATGCCTACTCTTTTGGAACGTCCTTGCGCTCCATTAGAAGAATTAAAAGAACATATTCCAATGAGTGGTATAACGATTACGAACGACTTACAAAAAATTGAGGACATGGTTTTAAAGGGACATGCAATTATTCAATTAAATCAGCAAGATCAAAAATGTATGCTTGCAAACATTGCAATTGATAATTATCGTGCACCAACTCCTCCATTAAATGAATCCACCGTTATCGGGCCACAAGAAGGATTCGTAGAAGATATTGATACGAATATTAATTTAGTACGAAAACGTCTTCCTGTTTTAGATTTACACACAAAAGAGATGATTATTGGAGAGTTTTCAAAAACAAAGGTTGTCATGATGTATTTAGACAACCTTGCCGAAAAAGATAATGTAGACTTTCTAGAAGAATCACTTCGAGCTCTTGAATATGATCAAATTAACGATAGTGCTTATATACAGGAATTAATGGGTGAAAAGTCAATTTTTCCTCTCTATATAAATACAGAACGCACTGATAGAGTCACAAAAGCACTTATTGATGGAAAAATCGCTATTTTTGTTGATGGTTCTCCAAGTGTCCTATTAACGCCTGTATCATATTTCGATTTTTTCATTTCACCAGAAGACTATAACGTTTCTTGGCTGTACGCTACATTCTCAAGAATTTTAAGATTGATCGCTGTTCTATTCTCAATTTGTGCAACTCCATTATACGTTGCAGTTTTGAATTATCATTATGAATTGGTTCCGAGTGACTTACTTGAAACATTGATTTTATCAAGGGCTCAAGTACCATTTCCCCCTTTAATAGAAGCACTTTTCTTGGAACTTGCGATTGATTTATTAAGAGAAGCTGGCGCGCGATTACCAATGAAAGTTGGACAAACACTAGGTATTGTAGGCGGTATTGTAATTGGGCAAGCATCTGTACAAGCTGGTTTAACGAGTAATATTTTATTAATTATCGTTGCTTTATCAGCGTTAGCTTCCTTTATTACGCCCATTTATAAAATGGGTAACGCTGTTCGTTTACTACGTTTCCCATTTCTCGCATTTGCAGAAATAGGTGGGCTCTTCGGTATATCTCTTGGATTTATCTTTTTATTTACCCATTTGTTTAGACTTACTTCTTTACGTAAGCCGTACGCTCTCTTTTATCCAACGAGACAACAATCCTTTAAAGATTCTTGGATTCGTTTTCCATTAACAATGATTGATACTCGAGATGTTCAAGCAAGACCGCAACACGTAAAGAAAGCAACTAATGGAATTTCTACAAAACATACGTCAGATTTTGATGATTAAGAAATGAGGTGCATCGATGAGTAAAATTAAAGCAGAACACCAAATATCACCCGTCTTCGTTTTCTTTTTAATTCACGGTGCACAATTTGGTGCTGGTGTTCTCGGATTCGCTCGAATCATTGCAAAGGCAGCTGGATACGACGGCTGGATGGGAGTTTTAATTACAGGAATCGGTATCCATATTCTTATATGGATGATGTATTTCTTATTAAAAGAAACAAACGGAAATTTAATTGATTTACATCGGCAAACATTTGGGAAATGGCTAGGAAACGGCATTAGTATCATCTTTATGGCTTATTTTTTTATTGTAAGTATTTCTGTAGTTAGAACATATGTCGAAATTATTCAAGTATGGATGTTTCCTAGTGCATCCACCTGGATGCTCACATTCTTTTTATGCTTAATAAGTTATTACATTATTTCATCAGGCTTCCGCGTCATTACAGGCATTTGTGTCATTTCTGTTGGCGGGACCTTAGGATATCTTTTTCTAAGTCTTTTTATTTTGAAATTCGCACATTGGGATAATTTACTTCCGATGTTTTCACATTCTTTTACCGATATTTTGAAAGCGGCCAAACTATCTATTTATAGTATGACAGGGTTTGAAATTTTTCTTATGGTTTATCCGTTTGTTAAAGAGCCAGAGAAGTCCCATAAATTCGCACAATATGGGGCATTATTCTCTAACTGCTTATATTTGTTTAGTACTATTCTCGCTTTTACTTTCTTTAGTGAAAAACAACTACTCAAAACAATTTGGTCTCAACTTTCAATGACACAAGTTATTAAGCTTCCTTTTATAGAGCGACTTGAGTATATTGCTATTTCCGCTTATGCTCTCGTTATTGTTACGAGCTTTATTCTACCTTTATGGGCTGCTACTAGAGGAACTCATGAAATCTTTCGTGTTAAGCAACGTAGCATTTTAATCGCCTTTATGCTTATCACCTTAGTTGTTTCACAACTTTTAACGAACAGGCATGATATTAATGATTTTATTAGCAATACATCTAAAGTTAGTTTTTGGCTTATATATGTATACATCCCAATTCTATTTATTATTGTGTGGGTGAAAAGAAAATGGAAAAAACCAAAAGAAAATTAATACTTCTTATTTGCATCAGTATCTTCAGTCTAACTGGTTGCTTACAAAAAAATATTATTGATGATGTTCAACTCATTCAAGGAACTGTCTTCGATACAGCAAAAGATAATAAAGTAAAAGTTACATTTGTTTGTCCTATACAAAAAAAGGGCAATAAAGTTCAAGTTTATGAGGGAACAGGAAACGCAGTAAAACAAGTAAAGGCAGATACATCTTTAGAATCTTCGCAACCGTTCGCAAGCGGTCAAATGCGTGTTGCCTTATTCACAACAAAGGTTGCTAAAAAAGGATTATCCACCTCCTTTGACACATTAATTCGTGATGTGAATATTGGTAATTCACTGTATGTGGGACTATTAGAAGGAAGTGGTACTGAACTATTTAAAGGAAAATACAGTACATCTTATAATGTTGCAATTTATATAAAAAAAATGTTAGAACATAATATGGAAACCGGCCCTTTACCAACTGACAATTTATATTTAGGTGCTTTTCGGTACTACCGTGAAGGACAAGATTCTTATATGCCTATCCTGAAAAAACATGGAGATAAAATAAAAATTACTGGTATCGGTCTCTTAAAAAAGGATAAGTTAGTTGGAACAATCAAGTACCAAGATATGTTTGTTTTCAAAGGACTACTAGAAAAGCACCGCTTAGACTCACATGAATTTAAAACCAATCCTGGCTATGCAATGATTAATAATATCCGTTCCGTCCCTACCTACGAAGTAAACATAAAAAACGGAAAACCTTCTTTCTATATTCATGTGAAAATGGAAGCTCGTATTCAGGAGCTCTCTAGAAAATTTAATTTAGAAAACAAAAAAAATACAACAAAAATAGCTAAGTCAGTCGAAAAGCAATTAGACGTGAAAGCTACAAAACTTATTAAACAATTTAAATCTCTAAATGTTGATCCTCTTGGACTGGGGGCAAAATATAGACAACATTATCGCTCATTCAAATTAGAAGAGTGGCGAAGAATGTATAAAGATGTTCCAATTCAAGTGAAATATACTGTCAACATTACAAATTCTGGTGTAATTGAATGATAATGATTGAACTCCTCTCTCCAGCATGATACAACGGAAAGAGGAGTTTTTATTTTTAAATAGAGAAAAGGGATATTTACGGGGGAGCTTATGTCTAAAAAATTAGTAAAACCTATTTTAAATGGTATTTTATTTCTCGGCGTCTTTTTATTTGCTCATACATACTTAAAAAATGTTTCTTTCACACGTTATTTACTTGTAGTTATACCAATGCTACTCATCGGAATGTTTGGCATCGATCTTATTTTATCCGTTTTAATTAAGAAAGAAGAATAACGAGCGAACATCTTATTTCTCATAAGATGTTCTTTTTATTTAATAACTACCTTATGTTACAATAAAATTCGGCATAACGTAAGAAAGGATGAAACAACATGACAAACGAAAAAGGTTTAGATAAAGGATACGAACTTGTTGCAAAAATGCATGAAGAATTCGGACATCCTGTGACAAGTACTCCAACAAAACTAACAGAAGAGCGTGCAAAAATTCGTGCTAGCTTTATGCAAGAAGAGCTAGAAGAATTTCTAGAAGCAACAACTGTTGAAGATCAATATGATGCACTTATTGACCTTATTTACTTTGCATTCGGAACGTTTGCAGAAATGGGCGTACGTCCAGATAAAGGATTCGAAATTGTAAACAATGCTAACATGGCAAAACTATTCCCTGATGGAAAGCCTCGATTCCGCGAGGGCGACGGCAAAATTATGAAACCAGAAGGATGGCAAGCACCGGAACCACAACTTCGTGCGGAAATCGAACGCCAACGTCAAGAGGCAGAAAAAAACTGCTAGGATCTCCTAGCAGTTTTTTATTATGTCTTTTTTCCTTTGGTCTATTAATGACCCACGTGTCCCGCGTGTCCTGCTGCTCCTGCAGTACCAGCTGCTGCTCCTGCTGCCGTCCCTGCTCCAATTCCACCTGCCCAAGGCTGTTGTTGCTGCTGATACTGTTGGTATTGTTGTTGACCCTGATGCTGTTGTTGACCTTGATGATGCTGTTGGCCTTGATGATGCTGTTGGCCTTGGTGATGGTGTTGGCCTTGATGATGCTGTTGGCCTTGATGATGGTGTTGACCTTGGTGATGGTGTTGACCTTGGTGATGATGTTGGCCTTGGTGATGATGTTGGCCTTGGTGATGATGTTGACCTTGATGAGTTTGATAAAGGACAGCCTGCGGGTGAATTTGATGATGACCTTGGTGATGTACTTGTTGCTGATGGTGGCCGTGGTGTTGATGATGACCATGATGACCGTGGTGTTGATGCTGGCCTTGGTGACCATGATGACCATGGTGTTGATGCTGGCCTTGGTGACCATGGTGTTGATGTTGACCTTGGTGTGTTTGATAAAGGACAGCCTGCGGATGAATTTGATGATGACCATGATGATGTACTTGTTGTTGATGATGGCCGTGGTGTTGATGATGGCCGTGATGCTCATGATGTACATGCTGACCGTGATGGCCGTGATGCTCATGATGCACATGATGACCGTGAACACCTTGAGGGAATCCGCCGATCCCACCAGTTACAACACCAACGCCAGGTACAGGAAATCCTGTTTGTACACCGCCAACGAAAGATGGGAATGTAGTTGGCATACCTACAGGAACTCCTCCTTGTGCACCTCCTACTAGTGCCGGAAATCCTGTTTGCGCTCCAGCTACTGACGTTGGAAATCCTGTTTGTGCACCCGCCACTGACGTCGGAAATCCTCCAGCTGCTCCTCCCATCCAACTTGGGATTCCGCCATATCCGTGTTGACCATCTCCTCCCATGAACATCATTTGTCCATAACTATCCGATCCACCTCCGAAGAAGCCATGTGGTGCATTATTGTCCATCCCTTTCATTCCTTTCACCTCTTCTGTTCAATTTAACCTACCTTTTTTATCATATTTTCTATAGAAGAATAGGTGTTTGTCTATATGGGAATTCCGCGCCTTTTTCTTCGTTCTTCATTCATGATAAACTGAATTAACTGATTTTTCCAAAGGAGGCGTTTTCGTTGGAGAACGTAGCAAAAGCTTCCATCGACGATTTAGATTCAATCTTACATATAGATGTTGATGTAATCGGAGACGATAGTAGACGAGATTATATTAAACACGCTATTGATGAAGGAACCTGCATCATTGCAAAAGAGGACAATTCCATTTCTGGTTTTCTAACATACGATACAAATTTCTTTGGTTATACTTTCCTCTCATTAATCATTGTTTCGCCAACGAAAAGAAGACAAGGTCATGCAAGCTCATTAATCTCATATATGTTAAGACATTCTCCTACTCAAAAAATATTTTCTTCAACGAACAAATCGAATACAAATATGCAAAAAGTTTTTAAAGCAAATGGATTTATGCGTAGTGGAATGATCGAAAACTTAGATGAAGGTGATCCTGAGCTTATTTTTCACGCAAAAAAGCTCAGAGCATAAACGCTCTGAGCTTTTATTAATAATTAATTAGTTTGCAACAACGTTAACAAGTTTTCCAGGAACAACAATTACTTTACGAACTGTTTTTCCTTCAATTTGTTCTTTGATTGCCTCAAGTGCAAGTTGTTCCATTTCTTCTTTTGATGCGTCTTTACTCATTGTTAGTTTTGTGCGAACTTTGCCCATAATTTGAACAACGATTTCAACTTCATCTTCTACAAGTTTAGACTCATCAAATGTTGGCCAGCTTGCATATGTGATTGTTTCACTGTATCCAAGTTTGCTCCATAGTTCTTCCCCGATGTGAGGTGCAACTGGTGCAATCATTTTTACGAAACCTTCTACATATTCTTTCGGAAGTGTTTCAGCTTTGTATGCATCGTTGATGAATACCATCATTTGAGAAATCGCTGTGTTGAAGCGAAGCTCTGCATAGTCTTCTGTTACTTTCTTCACTGTTTGGTGGTAAGCTTTTTCAAGATCTTTGTTTGGTGCATCAGTAATTTTCTCACTCAATTCACCGTTCTCTTGAATGAATAGGCGCCATACGCGGTCTAGGAAGCGACGAGCTCCGTCAAGACCATTTTCAGACCAAGCGATTGAAGCATCTAATGGTCCCATGAACATTTCGTATAGACGAAGTGTATCTGCACCGTGGCTTGCTACGATATCATCAGGATTTACAACGTTACCTTTTGATTTACTCATTTTCTCGTTGTTTTCACCTAAGATCATACCTTGGTTGAATAATTGTTGGAACGGTTCTTTCGTTGGAACTACACCGATATCATATAATACTTTATGCCAGAAACGAGCATATAGTAAGTGAAGTACAGCGTGCTCTGCTCCACCGATATAAATATCAACTGGAAGCCATTGTTTTACTTTTTCAGGGTCTACAAGTGCTTCGCTGTTGTTTGGATCGATGTAGCGTAGGTAGTACCAGCAGCTACCAGCCCATTGTGGCATTGTATTTGTTTCACGACGACCTTTTTTACCAGTTTCAGGATCAACAACATTTACCCACTCTTCAATGTTTGCAAGTGGTGATTCACCTGTACCTGAAGGACGAATATTCTCTGTTTTCGGAAGAACTAATGGTAATTCTTCTTCTTTCACAGCTGTCATTGTACCATCTTCCCAATGGATTACTGGAATTGGCTCACCCCAGTAACGTTGGCGACTAAATAACCAGTCACGTAGACGGTACGTTACTTTTTGATTTCCTGCGCTTGTTACTTCAAGCCACTCAATCATTTTTACAATTGCTTCTTCTTTATTTAAACCATCAAGGAATGCTGAGTTTACGTGCGCACCATCACCTGTATATGCTTCTTTCGAAATGTCTCCGCCTTTTACAACTTCCTTCATTGGAAGATTGAACGTTGATGCGAATTCATAGTCACGCTCATCGTGAGCTGGAACTGCCATTACAGCACCTGTTCCGTAAGTTGCAAGAACATAATCAGCGATCCAGATTGGTAATTTCTCACCGTTTACTGGGTTAACTGCGTAAGCACCAGTAAATACACCAGTTTTTTCTTTCGCAAGTTCTGTACGCTCTAAATCGCTCTTCATTTTAACAGAGTTAATGTAAGCTTCTACAGCTTCTTTTTGTTCTGGTATTGTAATGTTAGCAACAAGTGCATGCTCTGGAGCCAGTACACAGTAGCTTGCTCCAAATAGTGTATCAGGACGCGTTGTGAAAACTGTGAACTTCTCATCTGTACCGTCGATGTTGAAGTGTACTTCTGCACCTTCAGAACGACCGATCCAGTTACGTTGCATGTCTTTTAAGCTTTCTGGCCAATTAAGCTCATCTAGATCTTCTAATAGACGATCTCCGTAAGCTGTAATTTTTAACATCCACTGTCTCATCGGACGACGCTCAACTGGATGTCCACCGCGCTCACTCTTACCGTCAATGATTTCTTCGTTTGCAAGTACTGTACCAAGTGCTGGGCACCAGTTTACAGGTACTTCATCAACGTAAGCTAAACCTTTTTCAAATAGTTTTAGGAAGATCCATTGTGTCCACTTGTAGTAGGTTGGATCTGTTGTATTTACTTCACGATCCCAATCGTAAGAGAAGCCTAATGCTTTAATTTGATTACGGAACGTATTAATATTAAGCTCTGTAAATTCAGCCGGGCTGTTCCCAGTATCAAGTGCATATTGCTCTGCTGGAAGACCGAATGCATCCCATCCCATTGGATGAAGAACGTTATATCCTTGCATACGCTTCATACGAGATAAAATATCTGTCGCTGTATAACCTTCTGGATGACCTACGTGTAAGCCTGCACCTGATGGATATGGGAACATATCTAGTGCATAAAATTTTGGTTTTTCTGTTTCATCTGGCGTACGGAATGTTTTATTCTCTTCCCAATGCCCTTGCCACTTCTTCTCAATTTCTTGATGATTAAAGCTCATGAGATACCCTCCTTGAAATTCTATTTATTTTCACCGCCCAAAATACAAAAAACCTCTCATCCCTAGAAAGGGACGAGAGGTTATAGATTCCCGCGGTACCACCCTAAATTAATGTAATAAATACATTCGCTTAGATCCGTAACGTGGATTAACGGCAATTGCTACTAATGATTTCACAACTGCAACTCAAAGGCGAGTTCATAACGAAACGTGGATTGACTTGCACCGACCGTCAACTCTCTAAACCAGCTTCTATTACTACTACTCCTTCTCACTGTTATTACAAATATGAGTTAATGTGAACTACCCACCACTTAGTATCTCTTAAGAGCTTACTTGAAGCGAGGGCTTCTCGGTTAATCGTTACTCTTGCTAACTAACGAATTCGTCTTAGGACAGCCGAGCTAACTCCCTTGTTCCAAAGGATATTTTATTACTATTTATTTAAATATATTCTAAAACATGTTGCATGTTCCGTCAAACTAAACTGCAATTTTTTCTTCAACTGTTTCTTCTACTTTTACTCGTCTATCATAAATACTCGTTGCTATAAGCGCTACTACAAGCATTACCATGATCGCAATAAACAATACTTCCATATTGTATAAGTCAACAATCGCTCCGCCAACGACCGGTCCGAACATTTTCCCTACAGTCGCTGCGCTATTTACAACACCTTGATAAAATCCTAGCTTATCTTTCGGTGCAAGTATATTTGCGATGGTCGGAACTGCCGGCCATACGAATAATTCACCAATTGTTAATGTCACCATCGCAATGAGAAACATCGTAAATTGCTGCGCTTGGCTTAAAACAATAAACGACGCCGCAAAAATGACGATTCCAATCATAATTTGTTGTTTTAAAGAACGCTTCATCCAGCGAATTAACATACTAACAAGTGGCTGCGCACAAACAATCATCGCTCCGTTTATCGTCCATAATAAACTATAATGGCGGAGGCTAATATCTAATTCTCGCATATGAGTCGCAATTGCCCCTTGCCACTGTACGTATGTAACCCAGCATAAAGCATATGCTACACATACGATTAGAAGCGCTTTGAAGCCAGGTGTAAGTGACCAACCTTTTTTCGTTTCGGCTTCTTTTTGTACCTCTTGCTCTTTTTTTGCTTCCATACCACGAAATCCAATAAACGCAATTAAGAAGAAAATAAAATATAAAATAAAGTTCGCTAAGAAAATATAATCAAAACGATAAGACGCAACTAATCCACCGCACGCTGTTCCAATCGCAATCCCAACGTTTTGTCCAACATACATTGCATTGAACGCTCGTCTCCCGCCTTCTGGCCAAACCGTACCGACCATCGCATACATCGATGGAAACACCATTCCAGAACCGAATCCGATTAATGCTAGCCACACAACATATAATGGCCAACCATGGAAAAATACAAGACCTAAAATCGATACAAGTGTAATGACAATCCCTACTAAAATTGATTTATAACCGCCCCATTTATCAAATAAAACACCGCCGAGCAAGTTTCCGATTACACCAGTAAGCGAGTTGATCATTAATACCATTCCGGCTACTGATAAAGATTTCCCTAAACTATCATGTAAGTAAATTGTATTAAAAGGCCATAAAAAAGAAGCACCCGTGACATTAATAATCATCCCAGCTACTAATAGCCATACTTTCCTTGGCATAGTCTCCCCTCCTATTCTCTTTTTTTCGTTCATATATATAACAGTAAAATTGTAGTCGTTTTTAAATAGGAAGGCAACTGATTAATAGTTGATGAAATTCAGATAATAGCACAAAGACGATTAGAATGTATTCTAATCGTCTTTGTAAAATATTAATCTATAAATAATGGAATCGTTCCCTCGCGAAAGGTTATCCAACTTCCTTTTTACGTTTTGCACTTTCTTTCGCACTCCATTTAAATATTTTGTCTAGTAGAGAGTATATTCTCCCAGACTCCTTCGTTAATAATGGCCCTAGCGACGCCAATATTAAAACATATAAAGCTGAGAATGGTTTAATCGTTGCCATTAAGCCACCCGCTATTCCGAGATTCGCGACAATAATGGAGAATTCCCCACGTGATATAAGTGTTAAACCGATATTCGTAGAAGCCTTATGCGATAACCCGGCTTTACGCCCTGCAATCATTCCAGCTGTAAAATTACCGATGAGAGTAATGAAAACTGCTACTAATGCCAACCATACTGCTCCTCCAAGCGAAAACGGATCTATACTTAAACCGAAGCTGAAGAAAAATATAGCTCCAAAGAAATCACGAAACGGGACGACGAGATGCTCGATCCGGTCACTATGCTCTGTTTCTGAAAAGACGAGTCCTAACAATAAAGCCCCAATCGCTTCCGCAACATGAATTGTTTCTGAAAATCCTGCTACAAAGAATAAAATAGCGAATATTACGATAATAAAAATTTCGTTTGACGAAATATCTAATACTTTATTTAGGAACGGCGTAGCTTTTCTAACGATTACAAAGAATAGTAACATATATCCTACTGCGATTAGTACGGATGTAAGAGCACCTACAAATGATGTTGCACCTCCGAGTACTAATCCTGAAACAACTGATAAATATACAGCTAAAAAGATATCATCAAACATAATGATTCCTAAAATTAGCTCTGTCTCTTTATTACCAGATCTTCTTAAATCAACGATTACTTTCGCTACAATTGCACTCGATGAGATTGTAATAATTCCAGCAATAATTAATGTTTCTAGTAAGGGGAAGCCCATAACATATCCATAAAGTAAACCTAATATGAAATTAAGCGATATATGAACACTACCCCCAAAAGCAATCGACTTTCCTGATTTAATTAATTTTTTTATTGAGAATTCTAAGCCTAAATAGAATAGGAGGAATATGACGCCTACACGGCCGAGGAAGGAAATAACTTCTCCGCTTTCAATAAACCTTAAATCGATAAGTCCTAAATCTGGGGCATGAGGCCCCACTAACATACCGAGTATAATGAGAAACGGAATAATCGAGAACTTTAACTTCGCAGCGAGGATAGCTGCAAAAGCTACTAATACTAACGCAGTTCCAACTTCAAAAATTAAAGTATCCATCGATTAGGAATCACCTCCTGCTGAAAGCAATTCATTAATAATTCTTTTCACTTCATGTCTTTCACCCGACAATACGAGCATATCGCCAGCTTCAATAATAGAGTCTGGACCTGGATTAAAGAATTTCTTCATATTCTTTTTCAAAATAGCAATAATCGTTACGTTATACGTTTTTCTGACATGTAAGCTACCAATTGTTTGTTGTACTACTGGTGCATTATTCTCCACCTTAAACCATTCAATTGATAATCCTTCAAAAGCCATCTCAATTGTGTCTAGCGCTTGCGGCCTATATACCATTCCGCCTAATATAGCCGCAATTTGTCTCGCTTCAGAATCACGAAGAGAAATGCTTGAAATACTCTCATCGTGATCCGCATCAAAATGATACATTTCTCTTCGGCCATCATCATGAATAACGATAACCATTTTTTCATCACCTTTTGTTATCACTTCGAATTTACATCCAATGCCCGGTAGTTCACTCTCTCTAATATTCATATTTTCCGCCTCCTAAAGTTTTTAGTTACGGCTTTTACAAATCTACATCAATCTCTGTTTTAAACTTCTCATCTTTTGAGATTCCTAAATACTTGAGCGTTTCTGATGGAGTTGCGTGATGAAAATGCTTTTGCAATAGCGCAATCGCTATTCCTCTTTTGTACGCATGAAATCCAAATGTTTTTCGCATTGAATTCGTTCCAATCTTTCCAACAATCCCAACCGCTTCAGCTGCGCTATGGATAACACGATATGCTTGTTGGCGTGAGATTGAATTTGTCGTTTTATTAGATTGAAATACGTAGTTTTCTCTTTGAGCATCAATAGATTTTACATACTCTAAAAGGGCTTCTTTTACTTTTGTATTTAAATAAATATCTTGTTTAAATTTTTCATCTTTCACAGGAAGAGAATAAAACTCTTTAACAGTCTTATCTTCATTTAATACCTCTTCAAATTTCATACTAAGTAGCTCAGTAATCTTTAATCCAGTGTTAATTCCAATAACAAATAAAAGATAATCTCGCTGCGAGTGCTCTTTTAAGTACTTTTTCATAGCCTCAATTTGGCTTATATCTTTTAATGCCTCTACAACTTCCATACATGTATCTCCTCATCTTATGAACGGTAATTTTCTCATTATCCTGTCCATTTTACCTTATCATGCTATGAGATTTCCATGTATTATCCATTATTTTCACAATATACTCTTACGACAATTTTTCATTTGGAAATTTATGATTGTACAAATACGGTGTGGGTAGAAAAAATAGGGGGAGTACAAGTTCAGCTTCTTTCTACAGATCGGATTCCTCCTTTCATTTTTCGGTTGCTGATACTTTCATATTATGTTACTTATTTACATTATATTATATATTTCAGTAACATTAAAGTGTTTTTTCTGAAAATACAAAAAGCCGAGCACTTTCACTCGGCTTTTTACCTATTAATCTTCTTTTGGAAGAACAATTCCTTTATACAATTGAACTGTAATGAAGTAATAAATCGCATAAATAACTACGAAAATTACGATTGGTACCCAAATACGGAAGTAAGGATCCATTAAAATAAATCCGAAAATATTCATACCAACTAATACGTGAGCGATCCCCACAATTGCTGGGAATAAGAATACTAAGAATAATTCTTTATAAATCGATTTCGTTAATAACTCACGACGCACACCGATTTTGCGAAGCATTTGATAACGCGTAATATCTTTTGATGCACCAGAAAGAATTTTAAACATTAAACAACTTGCCATCATTGCTAAGAACGCAATTCCAAGGAAGAATCCCATAAATACTGTTCCACTCGCAATGCCGTAGAATCCATTGTAAGATTGATATTTACTATCTAATCTTTCAGCTTTTACATTTTTATATTTAACTAGCTGCAACTCGTCAAGTTTTTTCCATTCTTTTGTGTATGCTACAAAATCGTCTGTTTTTCCAGTAACTACGATTCCTTCTTTACCATTTACAGTATCGTACATTTTCTGATCTACAATTTTAATTGCATGATCTTCATATAGATAAAATGGCTGAATTGTTCTGAAAGCCTCGTTCCATTCTTCTGGAAGTTCTTTAGCACTCGCATCTTTTTCATTCATTTCTCTAGAAACTGCACCTACTGGTAGTTCCTCTGAAACTTTCTTTATTTTTCCTAAATCCTTCATACTTTCCATCTGTTTTGTATCTTGTACGAAAGGAGGTTTTTTCTCTAAATCTTCTTTTACATAATAAACGTATTTATTATCAACTTTGTAACGATATTCATTTTTCTCTTTAAATGTAATACCATCTAAAATTTTCTTTTCTTCAGCTGTTGGGTTATGAATAACTGAATCATATATTACTAAACCATCAACCATTTTTATAACGTTATTTTTAAACGCCATACCACCTGAAATTGCACCCGCTCCAAGAGCAACTAACATCGCTACCGTTGCAAGTACTTTCGTTAAGCTATTAATACGGAAATTTAATTGTGCAAACGTAAAAGCATTAAGTCCTTTTTCACTACGCTTTTTATTACTCTTTAACTTTCTAATGATAACTGGGAGAAGTGATCCAAATAGCATGTAAGTACCAGTTGTTGTTGTAATTAATGCAATAAGGATTCCCATTCCTCTTAGTTTTTCCATGTAAATCATTGATGCATAGCCAATTCCTAATAAAATAACAGCAAGGATTGCAACGACACCTGTCATTTTTCCTTTTACCGCAACACGTTCTGTTTGTGCATCTGCATGTACAAGTTGCAGTACTGAAATACGTGATAACTTAATACTGTTCATAATTGCTGATAATACAAATAATGCAAAGAAGAAAATGCAAGTAACAGTCATAGATGGTAGATAAAATGCCTTATAGCCTTCACCAGCAAATTCTAATTGTTTCATTAATAACTGTCCGATACCTTCTGCAAGTCCTACACCAACTGTAAGTCCAATCGCAAGAGACGCAGCACCTAATACAATCGTTTCAATAAACATAAGTAATGTAACTTTATGCTTTTTTGCACCTAACATCATGTACATACCAAACTCTTTTTGACGAAGAGATAATAAGAAAGAGTTTGCATATAAAATGTAGAAGAACGTTATAATTGCTAATAAAAATGAACCTGCTTGGAATACGAAACCAATAGACTTAATAACAGAATTGGATTCGATAAACGCTTTATTCAGCGCTAACGTTTGGAACATATAAAAAATTGAAATTGACATGACAAGACCAACAAGTAAGACAATATAATCTTTCAGCTTACTCTTTAGCCCTGACATGGAAAGTTTAAATAACATACTGGAACCTCCTTTCTTACGCTTTTTGTGTACCTAAATCTGCAAGTACATCTAAAATTTCTTTGTAGAACTCTTCACGCGTACCACCGCGATGAATTTCTTTATATAGCTCACCATCTTGAATGAATAAAATACGCTGACAGTAACTTGCACTATATGGATCATGCGTAACCATCATAATAGATACGCCTTGTTCTTCATTTAAGTTTGTCATCGCATCAAGTAAACTTGCTGCATTTTTCGAATCAAGAGCTCCTGTTGGCTCGTCTCCTAAAATAATTGCCGGCTCATGCACTAGTGCGCGTGCTGCTGCTGAACGCTGTTTCTGTCCACCGGATACTTCAGTTGGATACTTTTGAAGAATTTCTGTAATCCCTAACATATCCGCTACTTTCTCTACTTTCGGTCCAATATTACGTGATGAAACACCTTGAAGTGAAAGTGGAAGTGCAATGTTCTCATAAATAGATAAGTTCTCTAATAAGTTGAAGTCTTGGAAAATGAATCCTAACTTTTGCGAACGGAAATCAGAAAGCTCACCTTGCTTCATTTTCGTAATGTCCGTACCCGCAATTTCAACAACGCCGCCCGTTGCTTTATCAAGCGTTGAAATTACATTTAACAATGTCGTTTTACCAGAACCAGATGGTCCCATAATTCCAACAAACTCACCCTCTTGAATTGAGAATGAAACACCTTTTAACGCGTGTGATTGGTTCTCACCTTTTTTACCGTACACTTTTTGAACGTTTTTCACGTCTACAACTGGTTTCGTCATATATATCCTCCTACACTTGTTTTTCCATTACCTATTTTGCGCCTTTTGGAGGTGAACTGCTATTTGTTAACATTACAATTACCTTACACTTTTGTAATAAAATAAAACCAGGTCGTATTTCGACCTGGTTTACTCTGATTGCTTCGATCTTTGAGGTTGTCCTTTTTTACTGTTACGCTGTTTCACTTGAACAACTGGATCAAGTTCATTTGAAAATTCAGCGTTATGTCCATTTTGCGTTTTTTGCTCTGGATTATTTTGATCTGAACGTTTCGCCATTACATTCACTCCTTATTAGTGCGGTGTAATAATCATTTGATGTTGCAATTGGCGAATTGCCATACGTGCTCTATTTAATTGCTCACGTTGCTCATCATTCGCATGTTGCTGCATAGTTTGTAAGTCGTTATATGCTTGTTCTAATTGTAACTGAGCATCCGAATACTCCATCGTATTGTAATGCTCTTGTCTCATGCCTTGGTCTAATTGTTCTTTCGCATATTCCACCGCTTGTTCTGCCTGTGTAATATACTCTTCAAGTGATTGACGCTCTGCCATAATTGTCCCTCCTTGCTTCAATTCCCCTTTAGTGTGTCCCTTCCATATGAACCTTATGAGTATGTTATAATGGATTTTGTTTCATTTTGACTCGTCTTAGGAGGGAAAATAATGAAGGTTCAAAACCCTTTTCCATATACAAATGACAATAAACGTTATCATACATGGAATTACCACTTACGAAATGAATTTGGTGAAAAAATCTTTAAAGTTTCATTAGATGCTGGCTTCGATTGCCCGAACCGTGACGGTACAGTTGCTTACGGTGGTTGCACGTTTTGTAGTGCTGCTGGATCTGGTGACTTCGCTGGCGATCGCCGCGATGATGTTATAACGCAATATCATGAAATGAAAGAAAAAATGCACTCAAAGTGGAAAGACGGAAAATGTATCGCTTATTTTCAGGCTTACACAAATACACATGCACCACTTGAAGTGTTAAAAGAAAAATTCGAACCGCTTCTAGCAGAAAAAGACGTTGTCGGTCTTTCTATCGCAACTCGTCCAGATTGTTTACCAGACGATGTCGTTGAATATTTAGCGGACTTAAATAAACGTACGTACCTTTGGGTTGAACTCGGACTACAAACTGTTCATGAACGTACTGCAAATCTTATTAACCGTGCTCACGATTATCCATCTTATGTGGAAGGCGTAAATAAATTACGCAAACATGGCATTAGAGTTTGCTCTCATATTATTAACGGTCTTCCACTTGAAGATTACGACATGATGATGGAAACAACTCGTGAAGTAGCGAAGCTTGACGTACAAGGAATTAAAATTCATTTACTTCATTTATTAAAAGGAACGCCAATGGTGAAGCAATATGAAAAAGGACAACTCGAGTTCCTTTCTCTTGAAGATTACGTAAGTCTCGTTGTTGACCAACTTGAAATTATTCCAGAAGATGTAATTGTGCACCGCATCACAGGTGACGGTCCGCCTGATTTAATGATTGGCCCAATGTGGAGCTTAAATAAATGGGAAGTATTAAATTCCATCGATGCAGAATTTGTACGCCGCGGAAGCTGGCAAGGAAAATATGCAAATGAGGAGAAACAAAAATGAAATTAGAACGTGTATTACCGTTTGCTCGCTCGCTGCTGCAAACGGCTGTTAAAGAAGGCGATTACGCTGTAGATGCAACTTTAGGAAATGGACATGACACTTGCTTCCTAGCTGAAATCGTTGGAGATAATGGCAAAGTATTTGGATTTGATATTCAAAAAGAAGCAATTGAAAGCTCTACTATCCGCCTAAAAGAAAAAGAGCTTTTTGAACGTACTGTTTTAGTTCACGATAGTCACGATACGCTTCTATCCGTACTACCAGAAGATGCAAAAGGAAAAGTAACAGGCGCTATCTTCAACTTAGGTTACCTTCCTGGTGGTGACAAGCATATCGTTACAAAACCGAACTCAACACTCTCGGCAATTGAACAATTACTAGGAGTAATGGCACCTGAAGGAATCATCGTCCTTGTCATTTACCACGGACATCCAGAAGGACAAGTAGAACGCGACGCTGTACTTAAATTTGCAGAAGAACTAGATCAAAAAGAAGCTCACGTTTTGCGATACGGCTTCATTAACCAGCAAAATAACCCGCCATTTATTGTGGCGATTGAGAAGCGATAAAGTGAAACTTTAATCAGTGAGGTTTACTGTCCGGCAAATAGCAGGATAATTATATCAACGATTTTTCAGATATATCGATCATTCGACAAAACATAACAAAAAAAGACGTGCATTCATTGCACGTCTTTTTCTTATTCTCCTATATAATGGATGTATACAATATTTGAAGAAAGAAGGATAGAACTTTGCTAGTAGAACTAAGGGGAATTCAAAAGAAGTATGGCAAATCACTTATACTAGACAACATCGATTTATCCATTCCAGAAGGAGAAGCACTCGCTATTATTGGTGGGAACGGGACTGGAAAAAGTACTTTACTCAAAATAATTGCAGGCTTTATTCCACCTACGGCAGGGACACTTCAAAGAAAAGAACATATACAAATCAGTTATGTCCCTGAACATTTTCCTGAAGGAATTCGTTTTACATTAGAGGATTATTTATATCATCTCGGCCACATTCACGGTTTATCAACAAAATATTTAAGAAATAAAATTCCGATGCTCCTTGAATCTTTTCATCTACATCATGCAAAGCATTACGTTGTACGAAACTTTTCAAAAGGTATGAAACAAAAAACAGGCATTATGCAAGCATTACTTACGGACGTCCATTTATTAATTCTAGATGAACCTCTTTCTGGACTCGACCCTAACTCTCAGCAAGAATTAGAGCATATTTTACTCTCATTAAAACAACAAGGCATATCTATACTCTTCACATGTCACGAAAAACAACTACTAGAAAACTTCGCCGATAGAATTGTGACATTAGCAAATCATACAATTGCGGAAGATACCTCTGTGCAAAAATCAACAGAACAGGTCTATATTGAGGCAATTGTTCACGAAACATTTTCAGCTATAGAACTACAAAAGCAATCAGGATTTATACAAGTTACACACAATTCAAATCAAAACCTCATTCAATTACAAATCGAAAAGGAATATGCAAACGAAATGCTTCAGTTTTTATTACATAAAAAAGCATCTATCACACTGCTACAGCCTAATTTTTAAATCGAAAGAAGGTTTATTATGTTTGCGCTTATTCGTTACCATTTTCTCGACTACACGAAATCGTATAAGTACATTCCTCCTATTGCGATGTACTGCATAAGCTTACTTTTTGTATATACATATAAACCAACTCCCATTGTACCAACATACTTAGAAACAGCACTCGCACTTTATTTATTATCTGCCTGGATTACAGTCACAATTTTTCATACTGAAGATCCTGTACAAGAACAAATCACTATTTCACATACAAATAATATTTCAGCATTATACGTTGGTAAATATATTACGGCTCTTCTTATTTGTACTGTTTTATCTTTTATATCCGTAATCTATCCAATTATTTTGCAAATGTTTAATGAAAAAATGACAGCTTCTTTATTTCTAGTCGGATTTCTCGCTCACATGTCTTTATCTATACTAGGAATTTCAATCGCAACATTATTTACTAGAAATATTATTCAAAAAGCAAGCACCGCTTGGCTTAGTCTTACATTTATATTACTTATGACGATTGCCTCAATCCGGTTAAAAAAAGAGTTACTATGGTTTTTACCACCTGTCGAAAGCTTTATAATGCTTGGACAATACAAATATAATATACTTACTCATACTCTATGGCTTACAGCTTGGGCTATCGTATATTCATTTTTATTACTTACTTTATTTCTTTTTCTCGTTCGCAGAAAACGTTTTTGATTACATATTAAAGGGGACTAAACAATGATTGGAATACTAGCAGGAATGGGTCCAAAATCAACCGGACCATTCGTCGATACAGTTGTAGCAGAGTGCCAAACAATTTATGGAGCAAAGCATGATATGGACTTTCCTCATATGATGATTTATTCGTGCCCAACACCGTTTTATATGGATCGCCCTATTGATCATGCGGCGATGAAAAAAGCGATTATTGAAGGAGCGCAAAAACTTGAAAGTACTGGTGTAGATTTCATCGCAATGCCATGTAATACAGCGCATCTTTATTTCGAGGAATTACAGCGTTCTATTACCATTCCTATTTTGAATATAGTCGATGAGACGTTAAAAGCAATTCCTGAAAATACAAAAAGAGTCGCTCTTCTTGCAACAGAAGCGACTGTTCAAGCAAGTATTTACCAAGATGGAATTACAAAACGTGATATAGAGTACATTCATAATGAACAATGGCAAGAAATGATTAATCAAATTATTACTTGTATTAAAGGCGGAGAAATTGAGGAAGCTCGTAAATTATGGAGTCTGCTCGTTTTACAGTTAAAAGACGAAGTAGATACCGCTATTATCGCATGTACCGATTTGAATGTGGTGGTGAGTGAGGACTTTGTTGATTCCGCTCAATGTCTTGCGAAAGCAGTTGTTAGGATCTATGCATCAAATATAAAAAAGTCTCCATAAACATAGAACACATCCTTTTTAAAATGTGTTTTATGTTTGATAAAAACAACCAAAACTTTTAACTTTTTTCACAATTATTTCAAAGTAATCACACTTAATCTCGCTATATTAAATAAGTAGTTTATTCATATAGGGAAGGTTAGGGGAACTGAAGTATGAAGGTAAATCGTTCGCTTCATTATATTTTTTGGAGGTGGCATTTTTACGCCGGGCTTTTTATTACGCCGCTTCTTATTACATTGTCACTGAGCGGAATTGGGTATTTATTTCGGGAGGAAGTTGAAGATTTCATCTATAAAGATTTATATTTTGGGAAGAGCGCCCAAACAGAGTCTATTTCGATGGCTGATTCGCTTTTCTTAACAGAGAAAAAATATCCACATTATAGTGTGGCGAAAATTAGTGAGTTTAATGGGGATTATAATACGAGGCTTACTATTGCAAATGAATATACAGGAAAGCAAAAATATGTGTATTTAGATAGCAATAATCAAATTGTTGGAGATCAAAATGCAAGTGAAACTTTTGCCAATATAATGCGGGAATTACATAGTTCTCTTTTAGTTGGTGGTACTGTCGTCAACTATACTGTAGAGCTTGCGGCATGCTGGACAATCTTTTTAATTGTGACTGGATTGTATATGAGTATACGCCAATTCAAAAACACACCCGCATCCACTAAGCGAGAAAAAGCAAAACGACGTCATTCTATTATCGGTATTATATTTACAATTCCACTCGTTTTGTTAGTCGCATCTGGATTACCATGGTCAGGATTTATGGGGAACCAAATTTATAAAATCGCATCGTCGAATGAATCGATTGGATATCCGACATTGTATATGGCACCGCCTGAATCGAAGGTAAAAGAATTACCGTGGGCAACTAGAAAAGAAGCTCCTCCTGAATCGAATTCAAATGAGCCAAAAGCAATTTCTGTCGATGAATTACAAAAAGGAATTGAAATAAAGAAGCCATATGTTATCTCACTACCGGCTGATCCGAAAGGTGTATTCACCGTTTCGAAATCAAGCGGTTCCGGTATTACGGGTATGCATGTCGCACCAAATGAAGAAATAACAGCTTATTTTGATCAATATAGCGGAGAACTTATTTCCAAAACGGACTATCGTGATTATGGATTATTTGCACAATGGTTTACTTACGGTATCCCACTTCACGAAGGACATTTATTCGGATGGCCAAATAAAATATTATGCTTACTAACGACGTTATCTTTATTACTTCTTATTTATTACGGAGTAAAAATGTGGTTAGCGAGAAAACCGAAAGGAAAATTAGCAGCACCTCCTAAGCAAAGAGATAAGAAAAGCACATTCGTTTTCTTTATCATGATGGTTATACTAGGCGCTGTCATGCCTTTATTCGGACTATCTGTTTTAGTTATTCTCGCAATTGAACTTCTCATATACATATTTTCACAAATACGATCATAATAAAAAAACCACTCTACAAGAGTGGTTTTTTTCATCACTGCGCCATTTTCTTTCGGTACATCTTCCCGTTCCAGTAGAAGAATCGTGAAGTGAGCCCTCCGTATTTTACAATGCGCCGTGCCATTTTGTGCATATTCTTTTGCGCTGATACTTTTTGATCTGATAAATAAATACCAAGTAATCCTCGGCTTATGAGACGATGAAACTTCGCATGAGGCAAATCACCAATGCTCTTCTCTGCTTCTTCTACAAAATGTTTCATACGATCTAATATAGCTTGCTCGTTTTCATAATAACTACAGAAATTCAAATCTCCGCCGATACGGTCTTCTTCTTGATCGATGAAATAATCAAGTAAAATGTGAAGTCCTTGTACGTATGGAAAATACCCTTGTCTAATTTTCACAATATCTTCTTCATGTAACTCATCATGAAATGCATATGCTACAAGACAAAAAATTCCAAGCGTAGAACCTGCACATGCTGAAAACTCAAACCAACTCATCGGTGGTAAATTTTCTTTATGCGCTTCAAACCATGTTTTTAAGCGTGGTTCTCTTTCTTCTAACTTCACGTGTTTATGAATTTGCAAATCACAATAATAACAAGCAAGTTCATGAAGAATTGGAGCAATTTTATCATAATGCTTCGTTTTCTTTAAAACATCCTGACATGTTTCAACAAGCTCATCTAAATAACCACCATCATCTTGATCATCACGATAACGATAATAGTTACCGCCCCCTTCAACTTCAGGGCTTAATGCCATTACCATCGACTCATGAAGAGCCGCAAAGTCTTTCGGGTCAAGTGATGTACTACGATCACATAAATTATCTAAATAGTCGCTAATCGTTTGATAAGCTACGATAAAACGAATACATTCCTCACGATGTTCATTTGCTAGTAGCGCTAAAATGCCACCGCCCTCGCAATGAAACGTTTTATTCTCAATACTTGCGATTGCCTGACTATGAAGCTCGTCATTCGGAATATGGTAGGCACGCTCTTTCCACATCGCTAGCTCATGGTGTACTACCGGAAACACATCACGGTATACTTTCGCCATGAGCGTTATGGGATTACTCGGTACGTTCACTTCTTCCTTCATCTCCTCTATTCAATGTACAAATAATTTACTTATTTGTTTCTATTATGTTATTGATGCGTATTTCAGTAAATGACTGAATATAATTCAAAATTTCATCACGCTCATACTCATTTAATAACTCATGATAACAATTCGGCCATTCTTTAAAAGCCTTATCACTTATTTTAACATTATCAAACCAAGTACGGACACGTGTTTTATCTACAAGTTTATCCTCACAAGCCTGCATTAGCAAGAGTGGAACGTCTGGAAAATCGCCTATTTTTTTATGCACAATTTCGATAGACTTAATCAATTCACTATACCAACGTACTGATACTTTGCGCAAGAACAATGAATCATTCTCCATCGCATCTCTCACTTCATGATTACGAGTTGACATTTCCACTGTAAGATTCGTTGCAAATTGCAATTTTGGAGCAACAACATTTAATATTTTTGAGGCAGCTCGAAGCGGAGCAGAAGGTCCAGTTAATACACCTAAACATGGTGAACTTAAAATAATACCATCTACATCTTCTCTCTTCGTTTCTTGCATCATACGAATGACAATAAGACCACCCATACTATGACCAAATATAAAAATAGGTAATCGATACTTCCTTGCCTCTTTCACCCATAATTTAACTTCCTCTATGTATTCATCAAATGAATCAATATGTCCTCTATTTCTCGAAGTCGTTCCATGTGATGGAAGGTCTCCCATCACAACGTGGTAGCCGATATGATTCCACATTTCTGCTATAGCTTCGTAACGTCCGTGATATTCCATTGCGCCGTGCACGATAACGACTACAGCTTTCGCTTCCTCTGCTTCATAATTCCACATACGGACCTCCTCCATTTCACTCTTTCTCATAATTTGATACACTAAAACTAGTCTCTAGGAAAGGAAGGCTTTACATGATATATCCTTACAAAGAAAAAAATCCAAAAATTGCGAGTAGTGCTTTTATCGCTGACTATGTTACCATTACAGGCGATGTGACAATTGGCGAAGAATCTAGCATTTGGTTTAATACAGTCATCCGCGGTGATGTATCACCAACGATAATTGGAAATAGAGTAAATGTACAAGATCAATGTACACTTCACCAAAGCCCCCAGTATCCTCTTATTTTAGAAGATGACGTTACCGTTGGGCATCAAGTTATTTTACATAGCTGCAAAATTGAAAAAGATGCTTTAATCGGAATGGGATCTATCATATTAGATGGCGCTGAAATTGGTGAAGGAGCTTTCATCGGTGCTGGTAGTCTCGTTTCACAAGGAAAGAAAATCCCTCCTAATACGTTAGCTTTCGGTCGCCCTGCGAAGGTCATTCGCGAATTAACAGAAGAAGACCGTAAAGATATGGAACGTATCCGCACACAATACGTTGAAAAAGGACAATATTATAAATCGTTACAAAAGTGATTTTATCGCTGCCATAAGACTGGCAGCTTTTTTTATGAAAAAATCTAACTTTTTCTTTACAAAACCTTATTATCCCCTCAATAAAATCTTATTAAAATAGAAGTTAATAACTCCATATATATGTAAATGAGGGAGGAAAAATCTCATGAAGGTCAGTGGACTATATAAAATAGAATGTTACATCTTCAAAGGAATTAATCGCTACTTTGATCAAAAAACATTAAACATCTTTTTCAGCAATATTACCCATATCGGTGGTGCAAGTTTTTCCATTGCACTTACCCTATTCTTTTTAATTTTCGCAACAGGGAATTTGCATCAAGCTGCAATTGCAACTGCTATTTCTTTAACAATTAGCCATATTCCTGTGCAAATATTAAAAAGATGGTATCCACGAAAACGTCCTTATTTAACAATTCAAGATGCGAAATATCCAGTACAGCCTTTAAAAGATCATTCTTTTCCATCCGGACATACAACGGCTGTTTTCTCTGTCCTCATTCCATTTATTTGCTATAATCCAAACTTGCTTGCTTTTCTATTACCGTTAGCATTATGCGTCGGTATTTCCCGTATTTATTTAGGGCTTCATTATCCGTCAGATGTATTTGTAGGCATGTGCCTTGGCACTTGCTCTGGCATCATCTCTTTTTATCAACTCATTCCACTCATGTAAAGGAGCGATATGATGAGAGTCGCCATATTTACCGATACATTTACACCACAAGTCAACGGTGTGGCGAAAACTTTGGAACGTTTAACTAAATATTTTCAAAAAGAAAATATCGCCTATTCTGTTTTCGCCCCTCAGCATACGGCAGAAGATAATTTCGTAGCGAATGTGAACAAAATGAGAAGTATCCCGTTAACAATATTATATCCAGAATGTCGCTTTGCCTTTCCTACTCCGCGCATTAAGCGGGAACTTCTTGCCTTTAAACCTGATATCATTCACATCGCTACGCCTTTCAATATGGGACTTTGTGGGTTATATTATGCCAAAAAGTTAAATATCCCAGTTGTCGGTTCTTATCATACTGATTTTGACGCCTATTTACGCTATTACAAAATCGAATTTCTCTCCAATATGCTATGGAACTATTTAAGCTGGTTTCATAGTCATATGCAAAAAAACTTTGTTCCTTCTCCTGAAACATTACATCAATTAAAGAAAAAAGGATTTCAACAGCTCTATATTTGGGGACGTGGTGTAGATTGTACTCTCTTTCATCCAACTTACAATAAAGACCTATTCCGAAAAAAATATAATATTACAGCGAAATATATTCTTTCCTACGTCGGGCGCCTTGCTCCTGAAAAAGATATCGATACTCTTCAAACACTTATTCAAACGACAAACAAAGAACGTGACGATATTCATTGGCTCATCGCTGGAGACGGGCCTCTAGCAACAAATTTACGTGAAGCTGTTCCGAAAACAAATGTCACTTTTACTGGATATTTACAAGGTACGGATTTAGCTGGAGCATATGCTTCTTCTCATATGATGGTATTTCCATCAGCTACTGAAACGTTTGGAAATGTCGTACTTGAATCATTTGCATGCGGTACACCTGTCATTGGTGCAAATAGTGGCGGGGTTAAAAATATTATTACAGATGGAAAAACGGGAATTCTTTGTCCGCCAAAAGATACAGATTCCTTTCTATCCTCCATCCATTCTTTATTGCAAAATGAAGAGCTGCTTATGCAAATGGGCATAGCAGCTTCGTCTTATGCTAAATCAAAAAGCTGGGATGAGATCTTTCGTGGCTTACTTGACCAATATGAAGAAGTCCTTCAGCACACTGCATCAGAATTACTCGCTTAAAAAGAAATGACAAAATTTATTAATGCTTATAAAAGTGCAAGTTCTCAACTAATCAAAAAAGACTTTCCACAAGTGAAAAAAACTTCAGAAAGAAATGTTTTGGTCAAGAAGTTTTTGCTTACTAACTACTGGTAGTTCGCCAATAGACGTAGTAAAGAAATATATTGAAAATCAAGGTAAAAAGTGAGGTGAAATGATATGACAAAGCAGAATAAAGCATATAAATTCCGGTTGTATCCAACAGAAGAATAAGCAAATCTTATACGTAAAACCTTCGGTTGTGTACGTTTCGTGTACAATAGAATGTTAGCTGAGAGAAAAGAAGCGTACGAAAAATACAAAGATGATAAGGAACAACTAAAGAAACAAAAGCCTCCAACCCCTGCGAAATATAAAGCAGAATTTGAGTGGTTAAAAGAAGTTGATTCATTAGCTTTGGCAAATGCTCAACTACACTTGCAAACTGCATATAAGAATTTCTTTAGTGGTCAAAATAACTTCCCAACATTCAAAAGTAAAAAGGACAGAAAGTCTTATACAACGAATGTAGTAAACGGTAATATTCTGTTGCTTAATGGTCATATCAAATTGCCAAAACTGAAAATGGTACGTATCAAAAAACATAGAGAGATACCACAAGATTATATGATCAAGTCTTGTACGATTTCTATGACACCTACTGGTAAATACTATGTGTCAATCTTGACTGAATACGAAAAAGAGATTGTACAAAAAGAAGTAGAAACAGTTGTTGGATTAGACTTTGCAATGGATGGATTATACGTCAGTTCTGAGGATGAGAAAGCCAATTATCCTAAGTTCTATCGTAACATGTTAGACCGATTAACAAAGGCGCAACGAGTATTATCAAGACGCAATAAAGGTTCTGAACGTTGGAATAAACAACGTATTCGTGTAGCTACGTTACATGAGAAAGTAGCTAACCAACGTAAGAATTTTCTTCATCATGAGTCTAAAAAGTTAGCTGCCAATTTTGATGTTGTAGCTATTGAAGATCTAAACATGAAAGGAATATCGCAAGCACTTCATTTTGGAAAAAGTGTCGCTGATAATGGGTGGGGTATGTTCACTTCTTTCTTAACTTATAAACTAAACGAACAAGGAAAACAACTTGTGAAAATAGACAAATGGTTTCCATCAACAAAAACATGTAGTAGCTGTGGAAATGTGAAAAGTCTGACATTGTCTGAACGAATCTATTCTTGTATATGCTGTGTAAATCTCGATAGAGATTATAACTCAGCCATCAATATCAAAAATGAAGCAATACGTCTTTTAGCGTCAGCATAAATTGTAATAAAATAACCTTTGGAACAAGGGAGTTAGCTCGGCTGTCTTAGGACGAATTCGTTAGCTATCAGAAGTAATGATTAACCGAGAAGCCCTCACTTCAAACACTCCTTTAGGACGTTAAGTGGCGGGTAGTTCACGAAATCCCCTTAAAATCAACTTACTCACATACCTTTATACAGCAATTGTTCCCCAATTTCTGTATATCAAAAAACCTTTCATTCATTTGAAAGGTCTTTTTGAGCCTGCACATATTCTTCTTTCGTATTCACATTTATAAACCAATCTACATTCGCTTGTACATCTTCACCAGCAATATATTTCACATTACATTGTGATAAAAGCTGGCCCATACTTCTTTTTTCTTCTTGAAGCAAAGCATAAATCTTTTCTTTCACGCGGTTATTATACGCTGCAAGTAACGGTTGTTTTCTTCCATTAATAATAGGGACAACAGCATCATATTCATCGCTCGTTTGCTCTAATAAAATGGTAATCCATTCATTTGAAACGTTCGGTGCATCACAAGGCATAATAGCGTACCAATCTGCTTCTATATATTCCATTCCTGATACAATTCCAGCAAGCGGCCCATTTCCTTTATAGTGCGACATATCTTCTATAACTGGAACTTGTACTAATTGCTCTACTCTCTCTTTTATATCAGAATGACTAATGACTACAATTTCTTGCACAGCGCTTTCCATTACTTTCACAATATGCTCAATAAAAGTACTCTCTTTCCAGCCTACTAACGCTTTCGGCTCACCGAATCGGCTCGACATACCTCCTGCTAATACAATTCCAGCACACTTACTCATTGACGATGCAACTCAAATGTAATATGACCTAATTCCGGTAAAATTAACTTGTTCATCGCAAGACGAACCGCTCCGCTAGACCCTGGCATCGAAAAGACAACTTTACGCCCGATTGTACCGCCGATTGCTCTACTTAACATCGCACTACTTCCGATATCTTCTAAGTAACTTATCATACGGAACAACTCACCAAATCCAACAATTTCTTTATCTAATAACACTGAAACTGCCTCAATCGTCACATCACGTTTCGTAATACCAGTTCCGCCATTCGTTAACACGACATCAACATCTTCCCTATGATAACCAGCTAAAACAGCCTGCTGAATACTCTCTTTATCATCTTTCACAATTTCATAAGAGGTCACTTTATGTCCTGCTTCTATTAATAATTCATGTAATAGTTGTCCGCTCTTATCCGTCTCTTCCGTACGTGTATCGGAAATCGTCACGATCTTGCAACGCACTTCTTTTGGAGCTTGTTTTTTATGTTCAGTTACGCTCATTTTTCATCTTTCCTTTCTTAAAGACTTTTCTTCATTTTATCATACATATCTTTACACAATTATGTATGAAGCCAATGATGCACCGTGATACAATATAAGTATATACGACCACAAAAAGGAAAATATACTTTCTTATACGCCTGGACTACACACCATTAGCTACTCTTTAAATCCCCTTATATTTTCTACATAGTAGATTTCATTTTAAATTACAAAATAATTTGGAGGTTCACTCACTATGGAACTATACAAAAAATTAACAACAACATTCATCCTCTTATTTGTTGCTTCCATCACTGTCGGCTTTTCCTTAAAAGGCGCGATTCCATACGCTACATTAGTGAGTATTATATTCGCAACGCTATTTTTAATGAGCAGTGCTTTTTGCGCAGGAAAAGCACGTCAACTGAAAGGCTGACCGTCTATGTTCCGTAAGAAACCAATCCTTTGTAAATCATGTGAAAAGGAAATACAAACGTATGAAAAAGCGTGGATTCATATGCCATTTCCGGCAAGTGGTATGACAAATATGAAGAAGTATATTGAGCTAGACGTGGAAGTTTATTGTAGTTCTTGCATTCAAGTAGTAAATAAAGTGAAACTTTAATCAGTGGGGATTTTGTTCTTCCCCACTGATTATTAGTTGAACCAATCGGGCTTTTACGGGCAGTTAATGCGGGATAAAACCAAATAAAAAAAGCTTTGCGCACACAGCGCAAAGCTTTTTTTCATATATTATAGACCAGCTTGCTCTTTTAAAGTAGCTGCTTTGTCTGTACGTTCCCATGTAAGATCTACATCAGTACGTCCGAAGTGGCCGTAAGCTGCTGTTTGTTTGTAAATTGGGCGACGTAAGTCTAGCATTTTAATAATACCAGCTGGGCGAAGATCGAAGTTGTTACGAACTAGTTCTACTAATACGTCTTCAGATACTTTACCAGTGCCTAATGTATCAACTGAAATTGATACTGGTTGTGCTACGCCAATTGCGTATGCAAGTTGTACTTCTGCTTTGTCAGCAAGACCAGCTGCTACGATGTTTTTCGCAACATAACGAGCTGCATATGCTGCAGAACGGTCAACTTTCGTTGCATCTTTACCAGAGAATGCACCACCGCCATGGCGAGCGTATCCACCGTAAGTATCAACGATGATTTTACGTCCTGTTAAACCAGCATCACCTTGTGGTCCACCAATTACGAAGCGGCCAGTTGGGTTAATGAAGAATTTCGTTTCTCCATCCATTAATTCTGCTGGAACTACAGCTTTAATTACGTGCTCTTTTAAATCGCGATCGATTTCTTCCCACGTAACATCTGGATGATGTTGTGTAGAAATTACAATTGTATCCACACGTACAGGTTTACCATTTTCATCATACTCAACTGTAACTTGCGTTTTTCCATCCGGACGTAAGTATGTTAATGTGTCATCTTTACGTACTTCAGTTAAACGACGAGCTAATTTGTGAGCAAGCGAGATTGGAAGTGGCATTAATTCTTGTGTTTCATTACATGCGAAGCCAAACATTAAACCTTGGTCTCCCGCACCAATTGCCTCAATCTCAGCGTCAGTCATTTGACCTTCGCGTGCTTCTAGTGCTTGGTCAACACCCATAGCGATGTCAGCAGATTGCTCATCGATAGATGTTAAAACTGCACAAGTTTCTGCATCGAATCCGTATTTTGCGCGTGTGTAACCAATGCCTTGAATTGTTTCACGAACGATTTTTGGAATATCTACGTAAGTAGAAGTCGTAATTTCCCCCGCTACCAATACTAAACCAGTTGTTACAGTTGTTTCACAAGCTACACGTGCATTTGCGTCCTTTGCTAAGATCGCATCTAAAATTGAATCAGAAATTTGGTCACAAATTTTATCTGGATGTCCTTCAGTTACAGACTCAGATGTGAACAGATGACGTTTTTTTGTCATGTGGTAAACCTCCCTACAGTAATTGTATATATTGTACGGAACTCATCCTTAATTTGCCACAAACTGCGACATACATTTATTCTCCCACACAAGCATACAGAAAAACCTTTCCTACTTAACATAGAGGAAAGGTTTAATTTGCTACTTGCATACTGCTTTTTGCCCTTTGCTCTTATCGTTCGAGACCGTTAGCCTCGCACAGGTTTTAGCACCTATTCACCTGTATTTACCACTACAAATGAGGTTGCTGGGCTTCATCGGGCCTGTCCCTCCGCCAGCTCGGGATAAGAGAGTATCCGTCCCAACCTATACTAAAGAAATGATATTCATTTGTCAATTAATATTCACATTTTCCTGAAAGTTTTTCTCAATACCCATAGAATGAAATATTAATAGGGAAATGATACATTCACACAAACAAAAATAAATAAATAGTATACATTATTTATATAATTGTGTTATACTATTGATGGGGATTACGAGAAATATTTCATTAAATGAAAAGGATGGTATATAAATATGAGTACTGTGAATGTCCAAATTGGTTTACATGAATTATTGAACGGAAGCAATGCACAGATTCAATTAAGTGTTCCGCAATTAGTGGAAAAAGTATTAATGCGAAACGAAGGGAAATTAACTTCTACTGGTGCCGTTTCTGCTTCAACAGGAAAATACACAGGACGTTCTCCTAAGGATAAATTTATTGTGAAGGAAGCATCGGTTGCTGACAAAATTGCTTGGGGAGCCGTGAACCAACCGATCTCTGAAGAACATTTTAATAAATTATATATAAAAGTTTTAGAATACTTAAAAGAAAAAGAAGAGTTATTCATCTTCAAAGGATTTGCTGGCGCTGATCGCAACTATCGCCTACCAATTCAAGTTGTTAACGAATATGCATGGCATAATTTGTTCGTACATCAATTATTTATTCGTCCAAATGAAGAAGAATTAGCAACTCACGAATCAGAGTTCACAATTGTTTCTGCACCAAACTTCAAAGCAGATCCAGCAATTGACGGTACAAATTCTGAAGCATTCATTATGGTTTCATTCGAAAAACGTATCGTACTAATCGGTGGTACAGAATATGCTGGAGAAATGAAAAAATCAATCTTCTCTATTATGAACTTCTTACTACCTGAACAAGACATTCTTTCTATGCACTGCTCTTCAAACGTAGGCGAAGAAGGCGACGTAGCACTATTCTTCGGTTTATCTGGAACAGGCAAAACAACATTATCTGCTGATCCAAACCGTAAATTAATCGGTGACGATGAGCACGGTTGGTCTGATAACGGTGTATTCAATATTGAAGGCGGTTGCTATGCAAAATGTGTAAACCTTTCTCATGAGAAAGAACCACAAATCTTCGATGCAATCAAATTTGGTTCAGTTTTAGAAAACGTTGTCATTGATGGTCAAACACGCATCGCTGACTATAACGATACTACTTTAACAGAAAATACACGTGCTGCATACCCTATGCATGCGATTGACAATATCGTACTGCCAAGTGTTGCAGGACATCCAAATACAATTATTTTCTTAACTGCTGATGCATCTGGCGTATTGCCTCCAATCAGTAAGTTATCAAAAGAGCAAGCCATGTACCATTTCTTAAGCGGTTACACTAGTAAGCTAGCAGGAACAGAGCGCGGTGTTACATCTCCGCAAGCTACATTCTCTACTTGCTTCGGTTCACCGTTCTTACCGCTTGATGCATCTCGTTATGCTGAAATGCTTGGTGAAAAAATCGAGAAACATGATGCGAAAGTATTCTTAGTAAACACTGGCTGGACTGGTGGCGAATACGGCGTTGGTAAACGTATGAACTTAGGTTACACTCGTGCAATGATTCAAGCAGCACTAAGCGGTGAACTTGCTAAAGCTGAAACTGCAAAACACGACATCTTTGGCCTTGAAGTACCTCGTCATGTTCCAGGTGTACCTGATGAAGTATTAATGCCTGAACAAACTTGGGCTGATAAAGATGCTTACAAGGCGAAAGCAATTGAGCTTGCAAACGAATTTAAAGAAAACTTCAAAAAATTCGACAGCGTTTCTGAAGCTATTATTAACTTAGGCGGTCCAATCGCTTAATTACAAATTTTCTGTTGGAATAACCCTTTTACTCATATGAATAAGTGTCGTGTAACCGTAAAGTTCCGCGTACTCACCGACAAAACCCAATGCGGCTTAACGGTTACACACACTTACATAAAAAAGAAGCTTACGTTAAAAACGTAAGCTTCTTTCTATATCTTATATAAAGTGAAACTTTAATCTCTTCATCTATTGCATACCAATACCCATAAACTTACAGAAAATTCATTTTATAATCATTCGTTTGTAGTTTCCTATGATATATTTTACATATAAAGGAAAGGGTGAGACCCATGAAAAATTTTTCTCGTACAGGAAAAATTTTATTCAGTTATGGAGCGATTCAAATGTTTTGGGGACTTGTAATGCTTAACGTTAATTTATTTGAGCATACAAGTGAAACGATAAAATACATTATTCTAATTACCGGAATAGTTTGTTGTATTATATCCAACTTTTTAAAGAACCTAAGAGTCATACTACTAAGTGATTTCATATTAACTTATTGGAAGCGGAAACCTATATTTTATACAAAGTTACGCTTCCTGTTGTACTATCCATCGCCGGATCCCTTATTCCAGAGTAAGCCAATTTTCAATTTAAATAACCAGATTTTCATATATACAAATTACGGCTTCGAACATATAAATTATATTCCTGCTCACTACCTCGCTCTGGTTTCACACCGCATGGGGCTAAAAAAGGCTCTGACCGCTTCTATCCACCGCTGGATCCTCTATTCCATCTAAAAAGAGGCTTTTCATCTTTTTATCTTTCTCAGCCCTTCGTTAATTCTTCCTCATCCTTCATACTATAATACCCTAAATTAATAACGATTAAGAAATAACCACCCAGAATACCTACTGCAAATGCCCACATTACCATATGATGCTCAATTTCGTACATGATAATAGCACCCAAAATTGCAGCTGCAAAGCGATTAAACATACCAAGCGTCGGCGCTTTCGTCTTCTTTACTATACTATCTCCAAGCTTTTCGATACGCCTTCCTAAAATCCAAACACAATACATGCTTACAATAAGTCCAATTCCTGCACCTAGAAAATGTGCTGAAAACGGTGTTAACATCCAGCCTAATAACAGAATACCTAGTAGATAATACGATTGAATTTTAAACGACCTTAATGACATACTAATCATGTTGTACTCCCCTTCAATAGTTTTTATCTATCCAACCAAAGCTATATAACTCATTTCTTTCGAGTCCATACTACTAAAAATTCATTTCACTTAAATTTAAAAAACATAAACAGTATGTTTATGTTTTTTAAATGCTTTTAGGAAATAATATTATACAAGATTTCTAATATAGAATCCCTCGTAAATGTGACGTTTTTCAAAACATTTTCGTCCAATTATGAAAAAATTGATATCAATCTATGAACATACGGATATGATGTAATAAGCACATAAATAAAGGGGGCGTCTAATGATTTATTTTTTAATGGCTCTCATTCATCTCATTGTTCCTGCACTTATTGGACTTTCATTATATTGGTACATGAAAAAACATAGTATTTTCTATGCTGTCCTCGGTGTTCTTCTTCCAGGAATTATTCTAATTACACTCTTCCGCATTCCTTTTCTTAATTTAATCCCACTTATTACTGCCATTTTATTCCTCGTATTTTTACCAAAAATAAAAAAATAGGAAAGCAGATCATAGGTGATCTGTTTTCCTATTTTGATATAGGTTCTTGCACGATAGAATTAGCTTCTACTTTCTCTGATTTCACAAACCATAGACCGAAGAAAATGATGATTCCACCAATTATTTGTTGAAACGATACATATTCATTTGCCCATACAGCTGCAAATAAAACAGCTACAAGCGGCGTAATATACATATATACCATCGTATGTGACGCACCAATTTTTTGAACACCTACATACCACATGACTAAACCGAATACTGTTACAAAGAAAATAGAATATAGTAAAGCAAACAATGTCATTCCGTGTGTAATGTGAAATGGCATGACAAATACATGTGGACCACTTAACAATAAGAGCGGAATCGCTCCAACTAATGTCGACCATGCAGTAACACGTAATGCTGAGTATTTTTTAATAAGCGGCCCTGCTAAAACGGGATAAAGTCCCCAACATATTGATGTAATAAGTCCAATCCCATTTCCGTAGAAAGAACTAGCGAGTGAATGCCCCGCTACTAAAACTAATGTAGCACCAATAAAGGCAATCATGGAACCAACTAACTTTCGAGAAGAAAATTTTTCTTGTTTCAAGAAAATCGCAAATAAAGTTGTAAAAATAGGTGAAATAGATATGAGTAAAGAAGCATTTGTAGCGGATGTGTATTTTACAGTTTCCATAAATAACGTTTGATACAGTACAATACCTACAACGCTAACGATGATTAATCTTGGTATATCTTTTCGCTCCATATAAAGTGACTTTTCGATAAAGAACGTAAGTAATAACAGTAGTGGTGCTGCTGTCATCATTCGAACTGCAGTAAACTCAATTGCTGTAAATTCTAAAAGTCCATATTTCGCAATCGTATAGTTAATCCCCCAAATAATAACGACACTTAAAATTGATAACTCAATTCCCCATCTTTTCATGCGCAACCCCCTCCGCAAAGAGAATTATACAGAAAATTCAACTATATGTACATTTCATTATGTGAAAAAATCCATAAGAAAAAGGAGCATATTATATACTCCTTCTCTCTTCATTATACTCGAACATGTAACTTCATATTCGGATTATAAAACTGGCTTGGGCTCTTCAGCTGGAAAGTTCCTCCAACTTCATGCCAATCAACTGTTAATTTATCATCCATAAATACAAGCTTTGTGCGATCTGCAATAAAGTTTAGTACGCTTGATTCGATATCTACATCGCGCTCATCTTTCTCTGAAACGGCTACTAAATCAATAATCCCGCTCATAACACAACCGCAACCTTCATTATCATAAAATAACTTTATATATTTCGTTTCACTTGGAATCGTATCCATAATCTTTTTATATGCTGCCTCTGTTACAGTAACGTACATGTGTTAACCTACATCCTCTCTTCTCGTATCATTTATATATTGTACCACCATTTTTCTTGAATTTTATATGCGGAAAATTAAGACTACTATAAAATATATGTGATAAAGTGAAACTTTAATCAGGGAGGTATCCATCCCCTTCTGATTATTAGCCCTCGCCAATCAGGCTTTTACGGGTAGTTAATGCGTGATAAAGGAGGTTGTATCACTGATGTTCAAACTACAACGATATCTCATTTTCTTAGGTCTATTAGGTAGCTTTTTTATTTCTAGCGGAATGGTATTACAACATATACTTCCCTATTCTCCTTCTATTGGCTGGATTCTAGGTTTTATTTGTTTCCTATCCGCTTCTTATTTTTCCATAAAAAACAAAAACAACTAACAAAGTAAGAACTATCTTAAGGAGGATTATCAAATATGCCAGCCTTAAAAGAAATAGAACAATAACTTAATCATTTATTACAGGAGAAATCCATTGCCATATCGACAATGATTATGGTAGGCATAAATACTCACTCATTATGGATTATGCGAAGAAACAAATATGTCACTCATCGGTTTGTCACACTCTGCCTCTGAATATTTAGTGAAAGAGACATTGATGTATGATTGGTTTAAAGAGAATTTTGATGTAGTTGATTCCGCAGGAGACCTGGTGGTTATAAAACTAATAACACCTCCCCTATTTTTAAAATCTATATACACAATACGATCCACCACACAAAATATAGAATCTACAATATATATATAGTAGTTCTACTTTTAAAACTAGATTTTCAAAAATATAGAAAGGAGATAATATATGTACCAACGCAATTGCTTTAGTTGTGACGGTAGACGCAACAGCGGTTCTATCGGCAGTACTGGACCTACTGGAGCTACTGGACCCACTGGTGCTACTGGACCCACTGGTGCTACTGGACCTACTGGCAATGCCGGGCCTACCGGGGCCGGTTTGCAAAGTACTACCGCTTTTAGTCTAGCAGCCGCTCCTAACTATAAAAAGGGACAAGTTGTCACTTACACGAGTAGCGGCTATGTTGTAAAAAAAGATGCACCTCAAGGATTTCCGAATGTGTCTCAAGATTATATCGTATTGGTAGAAGGTGGTCCTACCGGATCTACTGGTTCTACTGGTTCTACTGGTTCTACTGGTTCTACCGGTTCTACCGGAACTACTGGTTCTACCGGTTCTACCGGAGCTACCGGAACTACTGGTTCTACCGGAACTACTGGAGTCACTGGTTCTACCGGAGTCACTGGTTCTACCGGAGCTACTGGTTCTACTGGAGTCACTGGTTCTACCGGAGCTACCGGAACTATTGGTGCCACTGGTTCTACCGGGACTACTGGACCTGCTGGTAGTTCAACAGCGAAAAGTATTGTTTTTCAAGGGACGAATGCTGGGTTTCAACGTATAGCAGGTTCTCCAGGAATTGATTCTAACGTTATTCCATATGTAACTGCTGGAGCTGGAAATATAGTTGGTTTTGCTACATCTATAAATATTAATAACTTACCCGCTGCTGTTTATACGATTGATATTTGCAGGAATGTCCCAACAAACCTCTCTGCCCCGACCTCTAGTTACATCCTATCTACTATTACTTTAACTACTACAGATAAAATTACGGGAACTATGACATTTTCAATTAAACCTACGGATATTGGCTCTAGACAACCTCAAGTGTATAACCCTACTCCAGCACCTGGACCTGCCACTGTAACTTGGACTAGTATTACAACCGGAAACCTGTTTTCGAGGGGGGATGCGATATCTCTTTATATTACCCCCGGGATTACGGCAAGTTCTGTATATTCTATTTTTCTAATCACTGATATATAATCCACACTTACAAATCATTCATTTACAAAAAGGACCTCGATGCCGAGGCCAAAAAAATTGCAAATAAATTAAAACAAATAACAGACAAATTTATTATATACTCTCGCTTTAAAACACCCATATTTTGGATTGTGAATTTGTACAGTTTGTCAATGTTGTAAACATCCCGTTTATTAAAATTCCGTACTTCCTTCCACACTGAAAAGGGAAATCACTCTAAAGAAAGTGATTTCCCCTTTTTAAAATATCCCACTATAATTAAATCGGCAACATAATCTCAACAGTCGTTCCAACTCCAACTTCACTTTCAAAGTTCAATTTACCGTGGTGATCTTTAATAATTTTTTCCGTAACTACTAATCCTAAGCCTGTTCCAGTTTCTTTCGTTGTGTAAAAAGCTTCATTTAGCTTCGGAATTTTATCTTTCGGAATGCCGCATCCCTCATCTATAATTTGAACAATGATCACATCTTCCACTATAACTTTTACAGTAATAGTTCCGCCAACTGACATTGCTTCAATCGCATTTTTTATTAAATTAAAAAATACTTGTTTCAATCGTTTTTCCTCACATGTAATTGATGGTATATCTTTACTATAAATAGCATGCATTTTTATTCCTTGTTCTAAAGCTGGCTTTTCCATAACCCTGATAACATAAGAGATGATTTCTTTAATATTATACGTTTCGGATTCTACCGATTTAGATTTCTCAAACCCATTTAGTTCTGTAGCAATTGTATGAATTCGCTCTACTTCCTGTCTCATAATTTCACTATAAATTTTATCTTCTGGATATTTTTTCGCTTGCTTATTCACAAGTTTTTTCAATTTTTCTAACGGTCTTCTAATCTTATCGCCAATTACTGTCGCCATTTTTCCAACCATTGCTAATTTCTCTACATTTCGTATTTCTTTATCCATCATTTCAAGTGTACGAACGTAAGATTGGAATCTTAAAAATATAATCCAACATATAATAACAAACACGCTATATAATGCTATTGGGATAAGAACAATAAAGGATTGAACAACGAATCCCATAAGTGCATATTTTCCAACAATAGTTCCCGCAACTAACCAAAAGTACCTCTTATTCACAAATATTGGTGCAAATAAAATAAAGAATCCTTCTACTATATTCCCACCATCAAATTCCGCATCACTTCCGTAATAAATAATGAAGTTATTAATAAAATCCAATATATTATAGCCAATTAAAATAATATACTTCACAATATACGGCTTTTTCCATTTCATAAAATAAAGTCCTATAAAGAATAATCCAACCATAAAACTATATAGCCATAAACCTAATCCTTCTCCAAAAGCATCTGCTAGTTTTTGATTTTTATCTGATAAAAGGACAATAGCTTTTTCAGCAAAATCATACGCAAAAAATATAACGAAGAATAAGCTTAAAAATATTATTAATGCCTTTATCTCTTCTTTTTCAAATATATTTCCTTTTTCCATATGATAACTCCTTTAACAACACCTCTTAATCTTGTGTCACATTGCGCTCACATTTTTTCGGGAGCAGTATTTCTACTCTCGTTCCTTTCTTTACTTCACTAGAAATGTGTAATTCTCCAAGGTGCTCTGTCACAATTCGCTCTGCTACCGTAAGACCTAATCCAATTCTATCTTGCTTCGTTGTATAAAAAGCATCCTTAACTCGTCCTAAATTATCCTTTTTTATCCCAAAACCACTATCTACTATACTTACTATTACATAATCTCTTTTTTTATTTTCAACTTGTATTTTTAATGTTCCGCCATGTTCCATTGCCTCTAAAGCATTTTTAATAATATACAAAAATACTCCTTTTAATTTGCGTTTATCACATTCAATTTCGCTTCTATTTTGCTCTTCATTAAAGGTACAATTTATATTTAACTCGTTCATTTTTCCGCGCATGTTTTCTACCGCTTGTACTAAAACATCACTTACAATGTGTTTTTCATAAACAGAAGGTTTACATGCAGCAACCTCCATTAATTCACTAATCATATTATTCATATTTTCGATTTCGAGAATCATTTGTTCATATGTTGCATCTTTTTCATGTTTCTCTTTTTGTAATTGCGTAAACCCTTTTAATGAAGCAAGTGGGTTTTTAATTTCATGTCCGACTGTCGCTGCCATTTTTCCGATAACCGCCAATTTTTGTGACTGACTTGCCTCTGCAATACGTCCCTTTACTGCTGAAAGATATTGTAAAAATCGATTTAAAATAATAAATGACACGAAAAGTAACACCATATTTATAACAAGAGACATAAACAGGTTAAGTTCTCCAAATACAAATAGGTATATCATATATTTCCCTATAAGGAATGGCGCTAAGACAAATAAATATCTTTTACTCAAAAAGATCGGTACGAAGAAAATGAAAATATATTCAATTACATTCCCTTCATCAAATGCTATTGTATTATGAAAAGCATACCATCCAATATTAAAAGTCTCTGCGATCATGTATGCAAATAAATATGTATATTTAACTAAATATGCTTTTTCTCTCTCAAATAAGTAAACACTAATACCTAATATAGCCATAATATATGCAAGCTTCCATATCCCTTTATGCCAATTTGCTAAAGGCATTGTATCTTCTAATATAATCGCGTATGCAACCTCGTATACAATTAAAATAACATGTATTACCCATAAGAAAATCTTAGCGTTTTTCTTTTCTTCTTTAGCTGATAGAAAACTCTCTTCCACTTCAACACCCCTTCAAAAGAATACCATTTATTATAATAAATGATTTTCATAGACAAACAAAGATAAATTGAACAAATGAGGAAAATCAATCCATAGATAATATACTTCCCCATACCATATGTAAGCATAAAAACCATGAACAATAATACGTATAATATGGGAGGTGCTTTATATGGACGGTCGTGAAAATAAGAAGATAGAACAGTTACAATCCTTTACGAAAAACAATGAAGGAAAAGAGATGACAACGAATACGGGTGTCAAAATTTCAAATGATGAAAACTCTTTAACCGCCGGCGATCGTGGTCCTACACTTTTAGAAGATTTCCTGATGCGAGAAAAACTCGCTCATTTTGACCGTGAACGAATTCCTGAAAGAGTCGTTCATGCCCGCGGTTACGGAGCACATGGTGTTTTTGAGCTATATGATTCTTTAGAAGACTTAACAATGGCTCATTTTTTACAAGACCCATCTAAAAAGACACCTATTTTTATTCGTTTTTCTGAAGTTGCTGGATCAAAAGGTGCAAATGAAACGAACCGAGATGTACGAGGATTCGCTGTTAAGTTTTATACAGAGGAAGGAAATTTCGATTTAGTGGGTAATAACATTCCGATTTTCTTCATTCAAGATGGTATTAAATTTCCGGATCTTATTCATGCTCTTAAACCAGAGCCACATAATGAGATTCCCCAAGGACAAACAGCACACGATACTTTTTGGGACTTTATCGCCAATAATCAAGAATCAGCTGCGATGATGATGTGGATTATGTCGGATCGCACAATTCCGAGAAGTTTTCGAATGATGCAAGGGTTCGGCGTTCATACATTTCGTTTAGTTAATAAACATGGGAAGTCACGATTCGTAAAATTCCACTGGAAGCCAAAGCTTGGCGTTCACTCGTTAATTTGGGATGAAGCTCAAAAACTAGGCGGCGCTGATCCAGATTATCATCGCCGTGATTTATGGGAAAATATTAATGCCGGAAACTACCCTGAGTACGAACTTGGCGTTCAAATTTTAGAAGAAGAGGATGAATTTAAATACGATTTCGATATATTAGATGCAACAAAAATTTGGCCGGAAGAAGACTTCCCTGTTAAGATCATCGGAAAAATGACGTTAAACCGAAACGTTGATAACGTATTTGCGGAAACAGAACAAGTCGCACTGCACCCTGGAAGCATCGTCCGCGGTATCGATTTTACAAATGATCCTCTCTTACAAGGTAGACTCTTTTCTTATACAGATACACAATTAGCACGCGTCGGTACAAACTATCAAGAGTTACCGATTAATCGTCCGGTATGTCCTTTTCATAACAATCAAAGAGATGGTGCGTCTAAATATATAATTGATAAAGGAAAAGTCGCTTACCATAATAACTCTTTAGCTAATAACTCTCCCTTTACTGTACCTGGTACGAAAGGCGGTTTCGTTACATATCCTTCTACTGTTTCTGGACATAAAACAAGAGAAACAGCCGCTAGTTTTAAAGACCATTTCTCACAAGCCCGTTTATTTTGGAATAGTATGAGCCACGTCGAAAAAATCCATATTATGCAGGCCTTTTCCTTTGAATTAGGAAAAGTAAAAAGTAAATCAGTTCGCCAACAAGTCGTAGGTATGATTGGTCATATAAGTACAGAATTAGCTACTTTAGTAGCTGAAGCAGTCGGGGCAACAGTGCCAAATGTTCAAGAATCAAATGTTACAAAATCTTCACCAGCACTAAGTATGGAACATACAACATTCAGCCCAAATACATTACGAGTAGGCGTCATTGTCGCAAACGGATATGACGGTCAAAACGCACAATATATTATAAATCAATTCAAACAAGCCGGTCTTCAGCCCGTTATTATTTCCGAACGATTAGGTTTTGTGCAAGGCTCTCAAAATGGACAGTGGGAAGTGAATGATACTTTCTTAACAGGATCACCACTTCTTTATGATGGGCTACTTCTTATTGGCGGAAATATTAATGATCATTTTCTTAACAAGGCAAGTTCATTCGTCGTAGAATCGTATAATCACTTTAAGCCAATTGGCGCTTTCCAAAATGGAACTACTATTGTTCAATCTTTAAACATCGAAGGAAAACCTGGCGTTATAACAGAACAAAATCCTATCTTACTTGCGAATGAATTTATTCAGGCAATGACAAAACAGCGATTTTGGGAGAGAGCCTACTAAAATGCATGAGGAGGATACATCATGTTCGTTACAGTGGAAAAAGATGTACACATTTTTGTTGAGGATATTAACCCAGGCCCTGGAAGTAAACCTGTCTTCTTCGTTCATGGCTGGCCTTTAAATCATCAAATGTACCAATATCAATTTAATATCTTACCACAACATGGTTTCCGCTGCATCGCCATGGATATACGAGGAAACGGACAGTCTGATAAACCATGGACTGGTTACACTTATGATCGTTTAGCTGATGATATCGCAATTGTATTAGATGCACTTCAAATAGAAAATGCTACGTTAGTCGGCTTCTCAGTCGGTGGCGCTCTCTCTATTCGGTATATGTCACGATATAATGGGCGTCGTATTTCCAAACTTGCATTAGTGGATGCTGTCTCTCCTTCTTTCGTGAAAAACCAAGAATCCCCTTACGGCGTAACGAAAGAACAAGCAGATGCTCTGATTGCTCAAATGTATGTAAATTTACCTAAGTTTCTAAGTGATGTATCTTTATCATTTTTTAATAGAAACTTAGGCGCTGCCACGTTAGAATGGTTTTCTTATCTCGGTATGCAGTCCGCTTCTTATGCTCTCATCAAAATTTTGCAAGCTGCTGCAAACGAAGACGTAACGAAAGACTTAAGTAAAATTAACGTCCCAACAAAAATATTCCACGGTGTTCACGACCAACTCATCCCTTATAAAAGTGCTGAGCTAACAAAAGAGCGAATTAAAAACTCTGAACTATATCCTCTTACAAATAGTGGCCACGGCTCTCCAATCGATCAAGCGGATGAATTAAATAAGGAACTGATAAAATTTTTAAATTCATAGTTCCTTTACAGTAAAAAAAGAATTTTCCCTTACGGCAAATTCTTTTTTCTTAACTACCTTTTGCACGAGCAAATTCCACATATGACTTATTCTTCTCTTCCATTAAAAATAAAACGATAATGCGGAAAAAATGAAGAGTTGGAACAATAGTCATACAAAGAATAGATAAAAAATAAACACGCTCATCGTTAAACGTATAAATACTAACAACTCGAAATCTTGTTTGTTTATAAATCCATACAACAAATAATTGCAAACTAAAAATTAATAACAAATCTGGAACTGATTCTATTAAAATTAAACAAATTGTCCAATTATATACTAGATGAAAAATTCACATACTTCTCACAAATCAATTATTAAAACGACTCTATTTTAATTTATACTAAATGTACAAGTAATACTCCCTAAACCTAGCTTGTCTGGTTATCCCGTTAAATACTATGAAAAAAGAACTTGTATCGTATACAAGTTCTTTTTTGTCGCCTATTTAAATAATATATCCTTACTATATTGCTTTCCGATGAGTAAGTCATATTGAATAAACTCATATTGCTTTAACATTTCTTTTTGTTTTTCTGTTAAACTTTTTATTGCTTCTCCGTCTTTTCCTATCTTCAATTCATCACGAAGTACGGGAATTTCTCCATATAACTTCGATAAAAATTGATAGAACGGTACCTTATTTAATCCAGCATAATCAAAGACAAGATTTGAAAAATAGATTGGACTTACTAAACCTAAATTGTCATTTGGCATATCAAAATTTGCATACATTAATAACGGCGTTTGCGCCATCGCTAATCGTTCACTTGGCGTTTTTTCATTTGTTATATAACCAGTCTCTTTATAAAGAGATTTATTTGTTCCTAGTGATGGGAGATGGTCCCCAAAGAATACTAATAATGTAGGTCTATCTAAATTATCTAGCTCCTCTATTAAATATTGAAGAGCTTCATCTGAACGTCTTAACCCTTCTGTATAAGTCTCTAATTCAGCCTTCGACTCTTCATTTTCTAATCCACTAATCTCTATTTGATTTTCACCAAATCTTCCTTCTGTAAATGGAAAATGATTTTGCATCGTAACTGCATGAACAAACGTAGGTTTCTTTTGCTTCTCTAATTCAGCTATTATCTCTTTACTCATAGATAGATCGCTAATATAATCTCCATCAACTTCTACATTTTCCATCGTATCTTGTGCATTAAACTTATCAAATCCTAACACTTTATATACATCATCCCGTTTAAAGAATGAGCGACCGAACGAATGAATTGCACTTGTATAATACCCTTCTTTTTTCAATGCTCGAGGAATTGATGGAATTTCTTTCTTATTTGTAACGACTTGCTGATATGGTATAGAGCCTGGTTTTAACAAACTCATTGAATAACTCGTTAATGCCTCAAATTCAACGTTTGCAGTATTTCCTCCAAATGCAGGAGAAATAGTTTGTCCACCAGGAAAACTTTCTATATAATGATGCAAATTAGGTAAAGGATCTTCACTAAAGGACAGGTTCGTTAACTTCGTTGGATCCCAAAACGATTCACTCATTACAAAAATAATATTCGGTTTCTCTTTTTGCTTCTGCGCCCCTATATTGCTACTATATTGTTTCTTTATATCGTTTGCTATTTGAAGCATATTTTCTTTTGAATAATCTTTCGGCTTTTCAATGACTGTCGTATCTAAATTACTTATAAATCCTAGCACAAAACCATTTGAAGCATAATTTTCATTTTGATTCCACAAAACGAACTCTATACCTGACTTTTGAAACCATTTATTCATAAACGTATTCGTAAAATTACCATACACATATAATATAAAAACGGATCCTACTACTAATAAGGCTCTTACTCCTGGATGAATCTTTACACTTTGAATATATTTTCTAATATATATCCCCGCTATAATACAAGCTACAATACTTACGATAACGACAAAAATATAACTCCAACTAAAATATTCCATCACCATCGGTATAACAGATTGCATATGTCCAATCTGTGTAAAATCAGAAGGATATAGTGGGTCTCCCCTAAAAACAATTTTGAAGTGATTTACAATAGCCAAAATGATTAGCAAAATGCTTGTCAAAATAGTACTCAAAAAAACTTTTCCAAGTACGTTGTACACCAAAACATATATTGCATAAATTACAATTAAACTAAATATAAACTGTGCGTTATAATTGTAAATCCAATTCAGTGTATTTACGAGATTCATATTATTTTGCATAAAAATAAAAAGAAAAGTAACCGCATGAGCTACTAAAAACATTCTAATATAAATCCGAATAATCGGTTTAAATTTATTAACTATACCTTTATTTAAATACGCAACATATAGTAGTGCAACCCACATCAAAATTGTCATTATACTTAAAACAATTTTTTGATTTAACATATCTTTCATCGCATCTAAACTAAAATATTTTAAAATCAAGAAAAGTGTGGGTACAACATATAAGGTTACTAAACCACTTAAAACCGCTGAAATTAATATACTTCTTCTTGGCTGATGAAATGAATAATTATCCCTCAATTCACTCCCTCTTTTCTGTTTATTAATTTCACCCCGCACCGTAAAAACAGTTGCTATTAAGATAACATACTTCATGCATTTCGTCTTCACACTGGATTCTACTATAACTGTAGTTTCTTAATTCTCCCTTAATCAACAGTTAATTTTTGGAATACCAACTATTCATTCTTAAAAAACTAAATTCCTTCATTCCACTTTATGATATAATAACTATGTTTTGGAAAACCTTAATACTAATATGGTTTTATCATGAAAATACGAAGGAAATAATAAAAAGGGAGATGCTCATTTTTGTTAAATAAGTTTAAAAATTTGCCTAAAGCGGTATATGTAATTTTGGCACTTTCTTTCCTGTTGCATGTTTTTTGTCTAGTAAAACAGCCAGGATTAAATGGAGAAGTAGTCAAAGTAACATATGGTGCATATGATGCGTTCAACTATTCGTTAACAGCTGAACAGCTATTAAAACACGGTGTCTTTGGATATGTTTATTTGGAGCCTAGTGAAGTTCCTGGAAAAAATGCATACATCACACCAGGTCAGCCACTATTATTAGCTGGCGCTATGATTATTTCTGATGTTACATCACTTCCTTACTATTACGTGGCAACCGTCATTAATATGATACTGAACCTCGGCACAGTGTTATTAGTATTCTTAATAGGAAAAGAGTTATTTGAAAAGAATATTTATGGAATTGTCGCAAGTATTTTATATGCTATTTATCCAAGTAACTATACATACTTCCGTACGTTATTAACCGAAGTTCCTTCAATATTCTTATTAACGTTAAGTATATATGTATTTGTTCTCGCATGGAAATATAATAAAGTGAAATTCCATATATGGTTCGGAATTGTCGTTTCCATTTTACTTATGTTCCGTCCAAATCCAGCTCCAATGATGCTCATTCCTGTTCTTGTCGTCTTGTTCACATATGGATTTAAAGACTCAATTCGAATTGGATTATTATGGCTCATTGGCCCGTTCTTTATTATCGGTGCCTGGGTTGTTCGTAACTATTTAGCGTTCAATCAATTTATCTTATTCTCAACGCAAGGTGCGGACCCATTAATTGCCGGTGCGGATCCATTTAACAAAATCGGCTATGAAAATGTAGTTAACCAAATGAAGGCCCAGGGTTTAGAAGATAAAAATGCATACGCAAAAGATTTAATCAAAAATGGATTTAAAACGGACTTCACATATTGGTTCTCGTGGTTCACTGTTGGTAAAACAATTGAATTATTCAAAACAGCTCCTGCTGTAGACCAATACCATATTCATAAATTTATGCAAATGTGTCATAAAGTCTTCATCATAGGCACATTCTTGAGCAGTTTCTGCTGCATGCTAAATTCATTTAAACATAAACGCGTTATGATGCTAGTAGCAAGTTCTGTTATTTACATCATCTTCTCAAACTTATTCTTAGCGATTAATCGCTACGGATTTTTCATTAACCCTCTTATGTGCTTAATTCTTGCATACGGGTTAGTTTACGCTGTGCAGAAGCTTCCATTTTTCCGCACTAGTCAAGCATAATAAAAAAAGAGGTCGTCCAATAACACTTTGAACACGTCCTATTTGTCCATCTTGTAATCGGACTTTAATTCCGTACGTATGTGTTTCCGTGTTTGTTAAAATATCTTTCACAACACCGCTCACTGTTTTACTATAATCTTTATCTAATTGAATAACTACATGTGAACCAACCGAAATTTGTGATCTTGTCGGTTTCCCACCTCTTGCTTCTGTTGTTTTTTCTTGTTTCTGTGTTCTCTCTTGTTGTGCCGACTGCTGTTGCTGAGCCTTCTGCTCTTCTTGCTTACGTTTCTCTTCCTCTACTCTTTGCTGCTCTTCTTGCTTACGTTTTTCTTCCTCTACTCTTTGTTGCTCTTCTTGCTTACGCTTTTCTTCTTCTATTTTTTGTTGCTCTTCTTGCTTACGTTTCTCTTCCTCTACTCTTTGCTGCTCTTCCTGCTTACGTTTTTCTTCCTCTTCCTTTTGCTGCTCTTCTTGTTTGCTTTCCTCTTCTACCTTCTTATCTTCTTCAACTTTCTTCTCATCTATTTTCTGTTCTTCCGCTACCTTCAGCTTTTCCTCTTCATCTTTACAAGCTGTTAAAACAACTACACATAAGCCCGTAAGTAAAAATAATAATAATTTTTTTAACATTAAAAAATCCTCCTATATATACATTACAAATAATGACCTTTAATAGAATAACAAATATGTATGAATCCCTTTGTCGTAATTTGTCGTATATATTGGATTTTCCATGTAACACTACATGCTCCAAATAGAGAAGAACCTGTCGTGTGACAGGTTCTTCTCGTTATTTATTAGGATACGATGATTAGCATGTTTACTATACAAGAGGAAGCATCCATATTTTCCATATGATACTTACGATTACTATAAGTACAAAATCAAACAAATCTAATCTCGGACCCTTTTTCATAGTCATGTCTAGCCACATATAAATCCATTTCATTTCCTTATATTTATGAATATTTTTCTTTGCGAATCGGTAAGTAAGCACTCGCATGATGTAAATTCCAATTACGCAAATAAGCAATAAGATGAGAAATTCAAATACAAAATTCCTCCCTATTTTTGAAGCGTTCTTTCTACTATACGGTTCTTCAAAACCCATTCCTCAAACTGAGCACTTCCAAATTCCCAGCTCAAATCACGAGCATGTACAGAAAAAACGTAATAACCAGCATATTCGTCCATAAACCGACCTGTCTCTATCTCCTCTTTCTGAAGACCGTATACTCCAAAATTAAAATACACATCCCACACGTCTTCATGCTTCCTCTTATAAGCAATCGATTCCATATCACATTCAGTTCCGAAATAATCAAGATGTAAATGTACGCTATCATCGTATTCGTAATCCATTTTATCACCCCTTATATTTGTACTTCTTTACTACCCAAAAAATTCCTGCTATATATACTCACATATGGGCACTTACCTACATATTATGCTTGTAGATTGACTTCTAGGAGGTGTCATATAGTGAAAAAATTAATAACCGTTTTTTGCATCATGTTACTAGCTGTTTTCACATTCGCTGCTTGTAGTAGTACAAAGGAAAGTACGAAAGAACAAGCTCAAAAAATTCGCGTTGGCGAAGTTACACACTCTCTTTTCTACGCACCATTATATGTTGGAATTGAAAAAGGATTTTTTAAAGATGAAGGCTTAAATATTGACTTACAAACAACAGCTGGCGGAGATAAAACGATGACCACCCTTTTATCTGGCGGAATTGATATTGCTCTCGTTGGTTCAGAAACGTCTATTTATGTTCATCAACAAGGAGCAAAAGATCCTGTCATTAATTTTGCACAGCTTACACAAACAGATGGCACATTTTTAGTTTCCCGTAAAAAATTAGACTCTTTTAATTGGAACGACGTAAAAGGCGTTACGTTTTTAGGACAGCGTAAAGGCGGCATGCCGCAAATGGTTGGTGAATACGTTTTAAAGAAAAATGGCATTGACCCTCGCAAAGATACGAACTTAATTCAAAATATCGAGTTTGCTAATATTGCAAATGCCTTTGCATCTGGTACGGGAGAATTTGTACAGCTCTTTGAACCGACTGCAAGTATACTTGAAAAAGAAGGAAAAGGTTATATCGTCGCGTCTTTCGGAGCTGAATCTGGTACTGTCCCTTATACAACGTTTATGGCAAAAGAAAGTTTCTTAAAGAAAGATAAAGCTGCTGCAGAAAAATTCACGCGCGCACTATATAAAGCACAGCAATGGGTTGATACACATAGTCCAGAAGAGATTGCCGATGCCGTTTCACCACTATTTAAAGACACTTCAAAAGACATTTCAGTAAAAGTAATTGAGCGCTACAAAAAACAACATTCTTATGCGACAAATCCATTATTAGATGATGCAGAATGGAAACAACTCCAAACGATTATGAAAGAATCTGGTGAATTACAAAAAGAAGTTCCACATGAAGCGCTCGTCAATACAAAAATTGCCGAAAGCGTTATTAAGAAATAGAGGCGAAGTGTATGAGCTTTTTACAAATACGTAACGTTTCTCACTGCTTTTTTGCAAAAGAAAATGCCAAACTTATTCTTGAAGATATGAGTTTGCAAGTAGACGAAGGCGAATTTATTTCAATCCTTGGTCCAAGTGGTTGCGGAAAAACAACGCTCCTCTCCATCATCGCAGGTCTACTCGATCCAATTGAAGGTATCGTATTTTTAGATGGTGAACCGATTACAAGTAAGACCCCCTCTATGGGCTATATGCTCCAGCAAGATTACTTGTTTCCGTGGAAAACAATTGAAGAAAATATTATGCTCGGACTTCATATTCGGAAGGTTTATGATGAAAATACGAAAGAACATACATTAAAGCTTTTAAAACAAGTCGGCCTATATGATATAGAACAGCAATACCCTCGTGAACTATCCGGTGGTATGCGCCAACGTGCTGCACTCGTTCGAACATTAGCGACCGACCCAAAAATTTTATTGTTAGATGAACCATTTTCCGCTCTTGATTATCAAACAAAATTAAAACTAGAAGATCTCGTCTTCACATTACTACGTAACTATAAGAAAACATCCCTACTTGTGACACATGATATTGAAGAAGCAATTGCGATGAGTGATCGTATTTATTTACTGCAGGCGAACCCTGGAAAAATCGCAAAAACATTCATCGTCCCAGAAAGTATCCGTTCCTTATCGCCGTTAGAAGCACGCCACCACCATGACTTCCCATCCCTCTTCCAAGAAATATGGAAGGAGCTGGAACGACTTGGATAATATAAAACAACTACATGAACAGTTTCGAAAAAAAGAAAGACAACATGCATGGTTAGCTCGCTCTTTACAACTTGTACTTCTTGTTCTTTTCTTTGCACTATGGGAAATAGCTAGTAAAAAAGAATGGATTGATCCTTTACTCTTTAGTTCTCCTTCAAGTATTTGGGATCTCTTTTTAACGAAATGGATTGACGGTTCACTTTTGGTCCACATATGGACGACATTACTTGAAACAGGAGTAGGTTTTATTCTCGGAACTGTACTTGGAGCTATTATTGCTACTCTCCTTTGGTGGATGCCACTTTTGGCCCGCGTACTTGATCCTTATCTCGTCGTCCTAAATGCAATGCCAAAAGTTGCACTCGGTCCAATCATCATTGTTATTTTCGGTCCAAATATTTCATCCTCTATCGCAATGGGGGTAATCATCTCTATCATCATTACCATTCTCGTTATTTACAGCGCATTTCAAGAAGTCGATTCCAACTATATTAAGGTCATGGACACATTTGGCGCAAATAAATGGCAATGCTATAAGCACGTTATTCTCCCTTCATCTTTCCCTGCAATTATTTCAACGTTAAAAGTGAATGTTGGCTTATCATGGGTCGGTGTTATTTTCGGGGAACTCCTCGTTTCTAAACAAGGACTTGGCTATTTAATTAGCTACGGATTCCAAGTCTTTAACTTCACACTCGTCTTGCTCAGTGTATTGCTCACTTGCGTCCTCGCAACTCTTATGTATGTATTTGTCGAGGCATTTGAAAAACTCCTTATTGGAAAACGAAAAAAAAGCTGACTTAGAGCGATATGCTAGAGTCAGCTTCTTTCTTCTACCTTTTATCACACATTTTCGAATCATCTGCAATATTCCCATTAGCAACCGTAACTGTATGGAAACAATCTTTCACACGCACCGTAACGACATTATCTTTTCGATCAATAATATGATAATCATTAAACTCTTTATTTAATGCACTACGAATTTGCTCCCCTTCAAAAATCGGAAAACCGTGAGACATTACCCAAATGAGACCAGCAACAGCAAGAATCGTTTTCATACGTTTCATTACCTCCTCGAGAGTAAACTTATAGCCCCTATACTATGCGCATTATAATTGTGTCTAATTTGTGACGTTTTTATACTAATTCTATTTTAATGATTCAGTTCCTTCTTCTTTTTTTAAAAAAGACAGAATTTTCAATTTTATCAACATGAAGAAACGCAAAGAACTACAATTCTTCACGTTTTCCCTTGGCTAAAATATATCGAACACATAATTCGCATTAGTGTCCACTTGGTTGTTCCATCGTTTTCGACACATTATATAACCCAGCTAACACTTCCGCTCTCATTTTTACAAGCTCGGAGAATTGATAGAAGAAGGCAATTTTTTTATATTTTAATTCTGTTCCTTCTTTCACCTTTTTTGAATCTTGTAAAATAAACGCTGTAAATGTATCCGCAATATCCTCTGCTACATTTGTCGTCCCATACAGTGAAACAAACTCACCATGCTTTTCCTTAAAAAATTCAATTTGAGCTTCTTCGCTTTCTTCCACTTTCTTTTCTGTCCACTCCTGGTCAATTGGTTTCCAGAAAGAATTATAAAATTGATTTATATAAGAGCTCTCCTTCGCACATCCTTCTTGTAAGAAAAGAGATTTACATTTATTTTGGTATGATGAAATATCTTTATCTTCTTCAAAAGCCTTTAAGTACTTTTCATTTACTGGTATTTGTTTATGTCCCAGTGTCAATACGTGAGCCGTCTCATGTATTAATGTTTTCATCACTTGATCGATATTTACTGCAGAATCAAGCGTATCTAAGCTAATGGTCCACTCTTTCGGATACTCCATACTCGGCATAACATGAGCGACAATTCCATCGTATCCATCTGTTACCATATCAAACTCTTTTATGTCAGTGCGATACTTAGCAGGAATAAGCGTGCTATACATCTCCCATAACGATTCATGATAATCCCTATCTTGACGTTGCTTTAATACTTCTTCTTTCGCGTCCTTATCCTCCGCAAAAGCCTTATTCAATCGTTTGCGATCTAGTTTATCGAAATAAGGATCTACAATTTCATCACCATCAATATAATAAGAAGCTAAAAAGAAATAATTTTCATCATCCTTTTTTTTCATTTCTGCTTCTTTCATATCGTTACTTGAATGTCCTTCTAAATCATAATCCTCTAGTACTTCAAGTTCTGAAAGTCCATCTATCTTTTTATATACTTTTTGAAGTGTTTTATCACCTATTTGTGTGCATTCTTCTGTCGTTTCGCACACATCTTTTTTCTCTCTTTTCGAAGTTTGCTCCGACATATCACATCCAGCTACTAAGCCCATTGAAATCATAAAACACATTAACTTGCCATACAGTTTCTTCATACGTCCCTCCATTATTCCATTCTACAAAAATATCATAATCATTTTTTAACGAATATGCGATAATTAATTATAAAAACTGTATGGAGGTTTCCCATGATTCGAGCAGTCTTATTTGACTTAGATGGAACACTATTAGATCGTCGTCAATCTTTAGAGCAATTTATTCGTGATCAATATAATCGCTTCGCCTTTCATTTGATAAACATAGAAAAATTCGAGTATTGCTCTCGTTTTCTCGAACTCGACAATAATGGTTACACGTGGAAAGATAAGGTATATTCCACTCTCCTTTGCGAATACAACATTACCACTTTAACGCAAGAGCAACTGCTGCACGACTACATTACAAACTTCCAACATCATTGTATTCCTTTCCAAAACATGCATGAACTACTTCAACAATTAAAACAGCGAAACATTAAAATTGGTATTATTACAAACGGCTTTACTAAATTTCAGATGAGCAACCTTCGAGCACTAAACATACATACGTATACAAGCACGATTCTTGTTTCAGAAGCAGAAGGAATTAAAAAGCCTCACCCTGAAATTTTCGAACGGGCTTTACAAAAGCTAAACGTAAAAGCAGAAGAATGCCTTTACGTTGGGGACCATCCAGAAAATGATGTGCTTGGTTCTGAACAAGTAGGGATTCTTGGCGTTTGGAAGAGAGATTCATTTTGGGGTGACTTTGAACATTCACGTGTGGTGGATGATTTGTTAGAGGTGCTTTCGTTTTTAGAGGTGGAGAGAAAAACAAGACGATAGTAAATGAAATTTCACTTTATCAGCGATTCAACAAGAAACATCGGCTTACCGACAAAAGCTGACAAACAAAAAAGAGGCCATTTTTCAAAAATGCCTCCTCTTCCTTTATTATTCATATACTGTAAACTGCGGTTTGCTCGGATGATCTTTAACTAGCGCATCATCTGGAAACTTTGAAACTTTTTTATATAAAGCAATGTCACCGATACAACCTGCTGTTAGTAGAATCCCTAAAAATGAGAGTGGCTCCAGATTCATAGCTAATCCCAATACAATTGGTAAAATTCCAGTTGGTAAAAACGGAAGCATTAACACTGTCTTCATTTTCTTTACTGTAATCACCTGTTTAGAATGAGCATATGCAGCACCTAATTTCCAATTGACGCCCCATTTTAGTTCACTCCACGGAACACCTCCGATATAACGAAATCCAATTAAATGTATTGCCTCATGAATACAAACGAGAATAATCATTCCAATAATCAAAAGAAACATAATCGGCAATGTAATTTCAATTTGAAACTCACCTGAAAAAAGCGCATGTAAATAACCAATTCCAATCGCCAGAGCAAATATTATAAAAAATGAATAAATATTTAATTTAACCATTGAAACAGAGACAGTTGTTTCTTTTCTGTTATCCACCTTTTCACCTCCTAAAATGTAAATATATCTTTACAAAATTGTATAATATACCCAAAATAATATAAAGATATATTTACATTTTGAACATAAAAAAAGAAACCGGCCATTTTACTTCGTAAAACAGCCGATTTCTTCTATATGTTTCATCGTACGCGCTAATACATCATCGCGCATAATAAAGCTAAATTTTCTATCAGTTTTAATATTATCAGGAATGTCTTTTAATAACACAGACCCTTTCGTTTCTTCGTAATGCGTATGTTGCTCTACCGCACTAATTGTTGCAAAATAAATGTTTTTAATGATTATTTTGTCTTTTCCGGATACTTTGTATTGCCCTAAGTAAGTTAAATCAGAAACTATGCCGCCGGTTTCCTCATGAACTTCTCGAACTGCCGCTTCTTCCGGTGTTTCCCCGAGTTCTACTTTACCACCTGGAAATTCAAGACCACGGCGTAAATGATGCGTTAATAACCATTGATCCCCGTACCGGCATACAACCCAAACATGCTTTGGCTCAGGAGAAAATGGGTAACGTTCAAACGATAATTGTACAGTGTTGTGGTAATAATCTTTAAATTTGTACATGCCATTACTCCCCTATTGATGATTACAAGTTTTTCCTACCACAAATTGTAGCATATTCTCGCTTTTCTGCATAATATTATCCAATTACAATCCATTGATTATTCCCATTTGTGCGACTAATTCTTTCGTTTCATGATTCCCTAGATCATAAATCATTTTATATGCTTTTTGTAGTTGTTCATCATATCGATCATTATTCGAATCGTGATGATACTCAACGAATGGAACGTGAGAGCGTACATACGAACCTAAGTCCTCTTCATACGCTTGATCAAAATACTCTCTTAACTCCGTAATCTCTTCGTCATTTGCATAAATTTCAAAATTATACGTATCCGCCGTCTTCACTTGCGAAATTTGACCATTTCCAACTGATATATAATATGTTTTTTTATTCTCCATGTAACACCCTTCTTTCATCCTTTTAATTTCTATTGTTTTCATCAATTACAAAATTATGTAAAATAAAGAAAAGGAGGGATTTCATGCTCAAAATATTAATTATCGGCATTATAATCGTACTGATCGTATTAGTACTCTCCGTTATGACGATTAATAAAGGCTATTCTTACAAACATTCGATTGATAAACCAGAAGATAACCCTTATACAAAAAACAGTAAAGAGCATTCATAATATACTACGCATTTTAATCGCACTCAGTGTCATCATCATATCCGCTATTAGTTTACTGACAGGTCAAAATAACTTTCTACCACTTTCACAATTTCTATTAGGAGCTTTAATGTTTCTCATCGCAATTGAGCAAATAAAAAAGAAGGATTCAGGAACCGGATTTATTTGCATTGTTGCTGGTGCTTTCATTTGGCTTGTTTTTATCATTACCTACATAAAATAGAGGAGGGTCTTTTATGCTGAAAGGATTACGGATTACTTTATCACTTATTGCTTTATCTATAGCAATCTATAGCTTTTTTACTGGTAATCGGGAAATCATGCCTTATATGTTCATCTTTTTAGGGGGGATGGCTTTCATTATTAGTATAGAGGAAATCTTAAAACAGCAAAAAGGTGGTAGCATACTTGCTCTGTTAGCAGGAGCTGTTGCTTTATTTCTTGGCTTCTCAGAAATATTTCGATAAATAGTCTCTTTAAAGGAGGAATTCGATGCTAACTGGAATACGCTATTTTTTCATGCTTCTCACAATCTCTCTTTGCACTTATTCTCTTGCTACCGATAATTTCACACTTCTCCCATACATGCAATTTGCTCTCAGTTGTTTCTTTATTCTTCTAGGAATTAATGAACTGAAATCCGGAAGAAAATCAATGGGTATCTCGCATTTTTTCGTTTCTATTCTTATGCTCTTCATTGTAATATCGAACTACCTTCGTTACATGTAGAATGAAACTTTAAATACCAACTACGAACTGTTATTACATTGAAGGCTAATTTAAAACTACAAGAAGATAGGTGGTAGTATGCTAAAAACATTTCGCATCATATCCGCTCTTATTGTCATCTCTCTCGCTCTATATGGAATATCTACAAACCCGCTTGTTACGATGCCCTATATGCTTATTGCCTTATCTATTATGACTTTCATCATGAGCGCAGAAGAAAAACAGAAAGGAAAGAAAGTACATAGTACACTCTCCTTCTTTTCTGGCGTATTTACTTTAATCGTCGCTATTATAATTATTATCTCCAGGTAACTAACTCTTTCTACTTAAAAGGGGCTAAAATGCACATAAAACAAATACAACTAATCATCGTTTTTATTACTTTGATTCTATGTTTATACAGTACATTTACAATGCCATACAAATCTTTTCACCTACCATTTGTATGGCATTTTAGTAGGAATTGAGATGATTCAAAAGCAGTAAAAGCAAATTGGAGCTATTAGCATCGGTTTAAGTATGTTTACCATTATTTTTGTCATTCCATTTATACTGTTCTTCTAAAGGAGGATTTCATGTTAAAAAACATTCGAATTATACTAGCGACTATCGCTCTTATTCTCGCCCTATTTAGCCTCTTTTCAAACTTCTCTATGCTTTTACCATTCGTATTTATCCTTTTAAGTATTATGTTTATCCTTTTTGGAATTGATGAAATAAAAGAGCGGCAAAAAGCAAAAGCATTTGTTTATTTTCTCGGTTCTGCCTTTATTTTATATGTTGGGGTGTCTAGTCTACTTTCATAAAAAAAGAAGAGCAGATTTTGCTCTTCTTTAACTCACTACTTTCAATCCAATAATCGTCCCCATAATCCCAACGATACAAATAATCCGAAAAGCGTTTTTAGGTTCTTGAAAGAATAAAATACCGACAACTGCTGCCCCGAGCGTTCCGATTCCAGTCCAAACTGCATATGCGATGGATAACTGAATTTCTTGAAGCGCCATCGTTAAAAATTGAAAACTAATAATAAAACCACCTATTAAAATAATATTATTCGTCCAACTATTATTTTTTGCTACTTTCTTTATCCCAATTACACCGACAATTTCAAAGAGCCCAGCTATAATTAAATACATCCATGCCATTTTATTTCACCTCTTCCTTGTCGCCACTAAATTTCAATCCGATAATAAATAATGCTAATAAACAAACAAGGAAAATTTTAATAAACGAAAATGGCTCTTTAAAATATAAAATATCTACTACTATCGTTCCCACTGTCCCAATTCCAGTAAATACTGCATATGCCGTTCCAATTGGGATTCTTTTAGTTGCTTCAATTAATAGATGAAAGCTAGATAAAATTGCAATAAGTGTCAAAATACTCATCGAATTTGTTTTTAATCCTGTTGCCCAATATATTTCGATTAAGCCTCCAAATACTAAATACAGCCACGCCCTATTTGTACTAATCTCCTTTTTCTTTTTCACTTCTTCTTTTACCTCTTGTCGCATTTCTTGTTTTGAAGAGCTACGTTTCTTTTTCGGAAAAAGAATGTAAGACATCGCCCATATAAAATGAATCATAAGTACCGATGTCCAAACACTGACAATGGTATTAATAGTTTCATTTTTATAAAAGCCTATTTGTTTATTCAAAATCCATTCTTTCATATGAAGAATATAAGATCCACTTGGTAACTCTTGAGCTGGTACAAGCCCATCGCTATCAAGCTAAGAAAAGTAAATACCCCCAGAACGAAATTTTGTGCTAACTTGTAGCAAAAAAGCTCATTTTTTTATTTTGGGGTAATTCGGAATTCTTAAGTTGATGGACATGTGGCGGTACCCCATCACCATCAAGCTAAGAAAAGCAAATACCCGAAAATGAGAAAATTGACGTCTCCAGATTAAAACGTACAATTTTCTCGTTTTGGGGGTATTTTAAAATTTCAACTTGATGATGGGGTATGCCCTACTAAACATAAAGTTCGATTCTCTTTTTATCACTTTTTTTAAAAGTACTCGCTGCAATTGTTTTTCCTATTTTTAATTTTTACTAAACAAAGATAACATTATAGCTTTAACTCTTTAAACACTTTGTTACCTGTATACTAATTTTAGTAAGATATTCCTCCTTATTATTAGTTCTTAATGGATTGTAGAAGTAATCTTCATAGGCATTTCCTTCAATAACATAGCCCTCTGATTTGATAAATTCCGTGATATTGTGGTATGCGGATTCAATATCTTTATAAGATCCTTGGTGATAATATATGACATAAATTCCTCCTGGTTTTGATTGACCTGTTTCTAAATCACTATAACAAAATAAGTGATCTACCTCCTCATATCTTTCTTGAATCAGGCTCTCTCTTGTTATCACAGATCCAATAGGAGCAGGAACAAACAAGCCTATTTGCTTGCTAAAATGTTTTACCCAATCGAAATCGGTCATGCTATTTTTCGAATTTACATCGCTTAAGAAAATAGATTTTTTCTGTGTCTTTTGGATATAAACCTTCCCAACTTCAACGTTTTTTCTTTCTTCTTCCATTGAAATAATACCCTTAAAGAAACGACGAATTTGAATTAATTTCTCAATTTCTTCTTCCACCAGAACTGTCTGCTGTTTTGCCATTTCAACAAGTTTGTAAGTGTTGGGAGAATTAAGATATTCTTTTAGTTCCTCAATCGAAACTCCCACTTTCCGAAGAGATTGGAGTGTTGAGAATGTATTAATTTGATCGTAGGTATAATATCGATAACCATTGGGAAGTTTACCGGCAGGTTTAAAAAGATTGATTCTATCATAATAAAACAAGGTGTCTTTTTTCACCCCAAAATAACTAGCAAATTCTCCTGTACTTAAGGTTTTAAGGTTTTTTCTCTCCAAGTTAAAAACTCCTCTTGACTATAGACTAACTCCACACTTCATACTAGCATAAGCAAACGCATGTTAATACAGGAGGTTTTTATTATGGATTATTTTCACCCCCTCGTCTGGCAGCTGCTCGGTGGTACGACCTTCGCCCGCACAGCTAGCTTTATGACGATACCATTTTTAGCACTTTATTTACAAAATGATTTACATGCCTCACCAATTATGATTGGTTTAGCAGTCGGTATTTCACAATTGACTGCGACATTTGGTGGCTTCTTCGGTGGTTTCTTTACTGACCGGTTTGGCCGAAAAAAAATTATCATCATATCGATGTTCTGTTGGAGTATAGTCTTTTATGGCTTTGCATTCGCAAACTCTGTTTGGATATTCGTTCTATGCAATGCTCTCAACGGTATCTGTCGTGCATTTTTTGAACCAGCTTCACAAGCTTTGATGATTGACTATACTGACGAAGATAGGCGTCGTCGCCTATTTTCAATTCGATATACTGCCATCAATTTATCAGCTGTGATCGGCCTTTTGCTCGGTATTGTCATTTCAAAAGCATCATCAATAAGTTTTCCATTCCTTATTACTGCAACGATGTACTTATTGTATGCGATTTTCTTAGTCATCACTTTACGACGTATAGAGGAGCAGAATACGGTCAATGTTACGCAAGATATTGGCGACTTGATGCGTGTTCTTTTACAAGATAGCACACTTATGTTGCTCATTATTGCGAGTGTTATTTGCAATTTCGTATATATGCAAACAGAGGCAACAATGCCACAATTGCTTAATTTAACTATGGCAGACGGAGTAGCATTATATTCAGTTCTAATTGTGATTAATGCTGCAACAATCGTAATTCTTCAATTGCCACTCGGCATTTTAAGCGAAAAAGTAGCAATCAAAACAAGTCTTATTTTCGGGGGCGGACTATTAGCACTTGGTATGTTAATCTTCCACTTCGCTGATAATTGGACACTTTTTATTGTCGGTATGGTTGTGTTCTCACTTGGTGAAATTTTTGTTTTCCCAATGACGAGTGCTATAGTCGAAATGATTGCACCCGCGCATCAAAAAGCAACATATCTTGGTTTTATGCAATTTCAAAACTTAGGTGGCTTCTTAGGCCCAGTGCTTGGTGGCTGGTTGATTATCCATTTTGCACCACAATTGTATTTGGTGATGGTTAGCCTATGCTTAGTAGTTATTATTTGCTACATAGCAGCTTTACGTGGCAAATCATTTCGAATGTCTTAATACAAATAAAAACTGTGACTACATGAGGTACGGTCACATTACCATAAAGCTAAGGTTTCACACTATTCATTAAGCAAAAAAGACGTTATTCTTACTGTAGAATTATAGGAAAGGATGGCGTTTTTTGTATGTCTAATTCTGTATCTGACGACTTACAATTATTTGCACAGGAGATAAAGAGTCTTTTATCCCCAAATACCTTACAGAATCTAGCTAGAGATGTTGGATTTGTACAGCGAACAAGTAAGTATCAAGCACAAGAGTTAGTAGCTTTATGCGTATGGCTAAGCCAAAGTGTAGCAAAAACTTCCTTAACCCAGTTATGTAGTTGTTTAGAAGTATCAACAGAAGTACTCATCAGTCCTGAAGGACTAAATCAAAGATTTAACGCCGCAGCCGTCCAGTTTCTACAACAAGTTTTAGCCAAACTTCTAAACCAAAAGTTATCTTCAGCTAAGCTAATTTCTTCTCCATATACTTCTATTTTCAAGCGTATTCGTATCTTAGATTCAACTGCATTTCAACTCCCGGATATATTTTCATCGGTTTATCCAGGTGCAGGAGGATGCAGCCATACAGCTGGGATAAAAATTCAGCTTGAGTATGATTTGTTAAGCGGACAGTTCCTACATATTCATACAGGTCCAGGTAAACAACATGATCGCACTTACGGCTCTCTGTGTGCCCCAACTGTGGCAGCGAATGATTTATGTATCCGAGATTTAGGTTATTTTCATTTAAAAGACCTTCAATATATACAAGATCAAGAGGCCTACTATATTTCTCGTATCAAGTCGAATACACGTATTTATCAAAAAAATCCTAACCCTGATTATTTTCAAGATGGAAGAATTAAGAAAGGTACAGAGTATATACAGTTAGATATGGAGACGGTAATGAACTCCCTTCAGCCAGGACAAACATGGGAAATAGCTAATGCTTATGTAGGAATGATTGATAAAGTGTCAGCTCGTGTAATTGTCCATCGATTAACAAAACAACAGCAACAAAAACGATTACAAGATCAAGCTGTAAGAGAAAAAAAGAAAGGAATGAAGTATTCTCCTCGTAGTAAACGACTCAGTGGTATCAATGTATATATGACAAACACTTCTACAGATATTGTCCCGATGGGACAGGTACATGACTGGTATTCTTTGCGTTGGCAAATCGAAATTTTATTTAAAACGTGGAAGTCATTCTTTCAAATCCATCATTGTAAAAAGATAAAATCAGAACGATTGGAGTGCCATTTATATGGCCAATTGATTGCCATTCTACTCTGTTCTTCTATCATGTTTCAAATGCGCCAATTGCTCCTCATGAAGAAAAAACGAGAGCTTAGTGAGTATAAAGCCATATATATGATTAAAGACTATTTTCTTCTTCTATTCCAAACTATACAAAAAAACACCCAAGAGCTATCAAAGGTGTTACTCCGCCTGTTCAATCTCCTACAGCAAAACGGGCGGAAATCTCATCGATATGAGAAAAAAACGGTCTTTGATATATTAGGTGTCGTTTACAATTGTACCATGTCTGATAATCAAGCCGCTTAATTCAAAAAAGTGAAACCCGTTAGGGTTTATTTCGTATGCAAATCTTTCAATCACCTACACTTGCCCTTTAGAAAAAGAAACAATCTCGCCTAAAATTGACTTTGCATAAGCTTAGCTTGATAGCGATG
>NZ_QNUA01000035.1:0-123146 GCF_008042285.1 Bacillus sp. AR13-1 | reverse complement strand
AAATGCCGAACATGATGCCATATCAACAGCCAATGATGCCGCCATATCCGCAGTATCAGCAACAAAATCCATACAATCAAATGCCGTATCAACAAATGGCACCGCAATATACTTCTATGCCAAATCCAAATATGATGCCAATGGATAATAATATGCCACCACTTGTACAAGGGGAAGAAGATTGTGGATGCGGAGGAGAGAGTAGGTTATATAGTCCGCAACCGGGTGGACCACAATACGCCAATCCTTTATATTATCAACCAACTCAGCCAGCATATGCACCACAGCCAGGAACGATGTATTATCAGCCGGACCCACCAAACGTATTTGGAGAACCAGTTTCAGAAGAAGAGGACGAAGAGGAAGTTTAAAAAAAGGTGGGGTTATTCCCACCTTTTTTGTATTCGTGATAGTCAGGAATATGGTGAATTTACATTAAGTGCTAGAAAATTCCTAGTGAAATATTAACAGTGTAAAAACCCTCTCTGTTACTCATCATAAGGGGGAGCTTTTCGAAAGAGAAGTTCATTCTAACAGAGGGGGTTTTTGTATTGAATACGAAAGTAAAGGTTATTGCTGCTTCTTTGTTAGTTACCAGTGCATTAGCTGCATGTGGTACACCAAAAGATAATAATGCGATGGATGGACGTAACTACAATTACGAGCGTACATCTTATAATGATACACACCAGTATCGTGATAATGTAGCGCGTAACGATCGTTCTACAGATTATGTAACATATAGAAACGGTCGTAACGATACAGGATATAATAATTATTACCGTGATGTAAATTACAATGGGCAAATTGCTAATCCACATCCAACTCGTAATATTACAATGAACAATTCATACATTAACAATGATGGTAAAACTGCGGAGAAAATTACGAATCGTGTGAAACGTATGAATAACGTAGACCGAGTTTCTACAGTTGTATATGGAAACGATGTAGCGATTGCGGTAAAACCACGTAATACAGCGACGAATGAAACAGCGATGGCGAACGAAATTCGTCAAGCTGTTGTGAATGAAGTTGGAAATAGAAACGTATATGTTTCTGTAAGAAATGACATGTTTACTCGTGTCGATGCAATGAGTACGCGTTTACGTAACGGCACAGCTACAAACGATTTTAATCGTGACATAACAAATATGTTCCGAGACATTCGTTACGGTCTGACTGGTACTATGCGATAACAAATCAAAGAGGAAGGGATAGCCCTTCCTCTTTATTCATCGTCGTCTTGTAAACGTCGTTTTTTTATAAAATAACTAACGGAGTAAGACGCTAAAAAGCATATGAAGAGAATACCACCTGTTAAAATAGCTTCAAATAGAGGTCTTTCTGGACTGAAAATGATATAAATAATAGCCATGATAATTCCTACAATAAGAGAGCGTAAAATAATTTTGTAATAAGGAGTTAACTTTATTTCATTTTCGCTTTCTTCTACATCGATAGAAACGCTTAACTGTAAATAACTAAGTACAATACTTGTAAGAATAAATAATAACCACAATGGAGATTTCGTAATTTGATCCATTCCTTCTGTGAATCCGATATAGCCTAAAATTCCGATTATACCAATTGATTGAAAAAGAAAGGCAATACGTATGTTTTTTAACATTTGAAGTATGAGGCGTTCATCTTTAATTTTTTTCAAGGCATTCATCCCCTGTTTATATTTATAGTATTAATTGTAATATATATATTACATTAATCAATTTATAATTTACATAAATTTCAATTGGTTGAAAGAGGAAGAAAAATATATTTAGAAATATATTGCGCTTCTACCTTGTTAATGTTATATTAGAAAAGCGATGAGCTAATTTACGTAAGTCGAGAGATATGCTTAAGTGCTAAACACGCGAATGTGGTCGCCTGGTCTTTCGCCGTAAACGCATCAGACGCCTGCTTTGCAGGCGTCTTTCATTTTATATAAAAGTAAATGATACATGCAGATGAGGATTAACCCTTATCTGCATTTTTTGTCCCGCATTAACGGGCAGTAAGACTCCCACCTCAAAATTCGGCGAATGCGAGGGAGTTAGGTGGGAGATCAACTGCCCGTAAAAGCCCGATTGGTTCAACTAATAATCAGTGGGGGGATGAACAAAACCCCCCACTGATTAAAGTTTCACTTTATTTTCCTTAGAAATTTAATGCTATTGTTTATATGGATAAAACCCCCATTTCCGGAAAAGCTACAAATGAAAGTATGATTTTGCCTAGAAGAGGTGAACGGAAATGAAATGGATGCTAATTGCAGTGCAAGCTTTCGTTGTGATGTTTTGCTTAGCTTATGGATCCGATGTGAGGGCAGAAATAACAGAAAAAGTACCTGAAGTTACAATTTTATTAGAGCGTATGTATGTTGATGGAGAAGTAAGCGAGGAAATACTGACAGAAAAAGTAGCGGATTTAGAAAAGTTTTTGCAGCAATATAAAGAATGGCAACTTGTTGATCGTGATGATGTGCAAATCGTATTACAAAGGAAAGTTGATGATATTTCTCCTTTACTGAAAACGAGCGGTTATTTTGGTGTTTCAGAGGAGGGGATATTGCAAATTTTTAAAGGGGTACCGAAAAGTGATAACGCGATCCATTCCTTCTTTCAAATTGATATGAAAAAGCTTGAGAGTTATGAGCGAGCAAAACTAAAGCGTGGTATTCGTATTAAGTCAAAAGAAGGATTCGTGAAGACAATCGAAAAAATGAAGCAATACGCAGTGCAAAATAATAAAAAAAGCAGCTCAGGGTGAGCTGCTTTTTTTATTTATTCTTAGCTAAAATCTCTTTTGCGATTTCATCAATTAGCATATCTTTTCCGATTGGATTGAATGCTTTCGTATTGAAGGCTTCATTCGATACTTCATATACGTGATTGTTTTTTACTGCTTTATTATCTTTCCAAACCGCACTGTTTTTATAGTCTTCGTACACTTTATCAGCTTCTCCGCCGAAGTTTACAATAAACATTTGATCAGGCTGGAATGCAACAAGACCTTCTAGTGATACTTGTGCCATCGTTTGTTTTAAATCTGTACCTTTTGTTGCTGGAAGCTTTAAGTCGTTAAAGATGATGTCACCGTATCCGAAGCTACCGTATACACGGAAGTTTTGTGGTGTAACTGCAACGAACATAAAGTTCTCATCTTTTGTTTTCTCTTTAATTTTTTTAGATAAAGAGTCTGCTTTTTTATCGTAATCTGCAATCCATTTGTCTGCTTTCTTTTCTTCGTCAAATAGTTTACCTACTTCTTTAAACTTACCGCGCCAGTCTTCTAGATTTGTTTCTAGAACAACTGTCGGTGCCACTTTTTCTAGTTGATCATAAATTTTCAATTGACGATTGTTTAAAATAATTAAGTCTGGTTTTAAAGCTGTAACAGCCTCTAGGTCAACTTTAGGTGCCCAGTACCAGCCGACTGCCTTTACACCGTCTAGTTTGTCCGTTAAGTGATTTTGGATTTTATCTTTATATGTGTTTGCTGTGCCAACAGGTTTATGTCCAAGGATTAATAATTCCTCTGTTGATCCAGATAAATCAACAATTCTCTTTGGATTAGCTGGAATTGTTGCTTCCCCTTTAGCATGTTTTACAACTTTTGTTTTCGGTTGTTCTTTTGTTTTTTCTTCTTCTTTTTGAGAAGAACAGCCAACGATAGAAAGAACAACTAGCATGATAGTAAATAAAATAAATAGCTTTTGTTTCATCCTGATGTAACCCCTTTAATTAATATTGATAATCATTATTGACTCCTGTATAGTAATGTTCTTTTTGTATTTATGTCAATAGAAAAAAACGGAAATTGTAAACGGGGAACATTTGTTGGGGCAGTCTCGCTTTTCTATTGTTAAATATGTTAAAATGGAATACATGATTTGAGAGGGAGAGATCGTATTTTGTTTGAATATGTTACAGGTTACGTGGAGTATGTAGGACCGGAATATGTCGTAATTGACCATAATGGAATTGGTTATCAAATTTTCACACCAAATCCGTATGTATTTCAAAGAAGTAAGCAAGAAATCCGTGTCTATACATATCATTATGTGAGAGAAGATATTATGGCACTTTACGGTTTTAAAACACGTGAAGAGCGTTTATTATTTACAAAATTGTTAGGTGTATCGGGGATTGGACCAAAAGGTGCTCTTGCAATTTTAGCTTCTGGTCAAACCGGACAGGTCGTTCAAGCGATTGAACATGAAGATGAGAAGTTCTTAGTGAAGTTCCCAGGCGTCGGAAAGAAAACAGCGCGCCAAATGATTTTAGATTTAAAAGGAAAACTAGCAGATGTTGTACCAGATGCGTTTGTTGATTTGTTCTCAGATACTGAAAGTTTTGATACGAAGAAAGGTTCATCAGTTGAACTTGATGAAGCACTGGAAGCACTGCGTGCACTTGGCTATGCAGAACGAGAAGTCTCTCGCGTTGTACCAGAGTTATTAAAAGAATCACTAACGACGGATCAATATATTAAAAAGGCACTTAGTCTTTTACTAAATGGTAAGAGGTGAGTATAATGGACGAACGTCTCCTTTCAGGGGAATCTGGATACGAAGATGCGGATTTAGAGTATTCATTACGGCCACAGACGCTCCGTCAGTACATTGGCCAAGATAAAGCGAAACATAATTTAGAAGTGTTTATTGAAGCGGCGAAAATGCGTGAAGAAACGTTAGATCACGTACTTTTATATGGCCCACCTGGACTTGGTAAAACGACGCTTGCGAATATTATTGCCAATGAAATGGGTGTTAACATTCGAACGACGTCAGGTCCCGCAATTGAAAGACCAGGAGATTTAGCAGCTGTATTAACAGCGCTTCAGCCAGGAGATGTATTATTTATTGATGAAATTCATCGTTTGCATAGATCTATTGAAGAAGTGCTATACCCAGCGATGGAAGACTTTTGCCTTGATATCGTTATTGGGAAAGGACCATCAGCTCGCTCTGTACGCCTAGATTTACCTCCATTTACGCTAGTTGGGGCAACGACGCGTGCAGGTGCATTATCAGCACCACTTCGTGACCGTTTCGGTGTACTTTCACGATTAGAGTACTATACAGTAGATCAGCTTTCTGCGATTGTAGAACGCACAGCAGAAGTGTTTGAAGTTGAAATAGATTCGTTAGCTGCATTAGAAATTGCAAGACGTGCCCGTGGTACACCTCGTATTGCGAATCGTCTATTACGACGTGTACGTGACTTCGCACAAGTTCGCAGTGACGGAACGATTGCGATGGAAATTACACAAATGGCGTTAGAACTATTACAAGTAGATAAATTAGGACTTGATCATATCGACCATAAATTACTGCTTGGTATTATTGAAAAGTTCCGCGGTGGTCCAGTTGGATTAGAAACTGTTTCAGCAACGATTGGGGAAGAATCTCATACGATTGAAGATGTGTATGAGCCGTATTTATTACAAATTGGCTTTTTACAAAGAACGCCAAGAGGCCGGATCGTAACACCGCTCGCATATGAGCATTTCGGAATGGAGATGCCCAAAGTATGACGGAGATGCCAAAGCTGCTTATTACAGCTGGTATTTTGCTCATTGTTGTTGGATTAGCTTGGAAGTTCATAGGAAGGCTTCCAGGCGATATTTTTGTGAAAAAAGGTAACGTTACCTTTTATTTTCCTATCATTACATGTATTGTGTTAAGTATTGCATTATCTTTCATTATGTATATAATAAATCGATTCAAATAAGAAATAGGTGGATACAGTTATGGATATTAATCTGTTTGATTTTCATTTACCAGAAGAACTCATTGCACAAATTCCGCTTGAAGAGCGTGAAACATCAAGATTGATGGTGTTAGACCGTGAAACAGGAGATATTGAGCATAAACATTTTACAGACATTCTTTCTTACTTACAAGAGGGGGATTGCTTAGTTTTAAATGAAACGAAAGTGATGCCAGCTCGCTTGCACGGTGTGAAAGAAGATACAGGTGCACACATTGAAGTGCTTCTTTTGAAACAAGAGGAAGGCGATAAGTGGGAAACGCTTATAAAGCCAGCGAAGCGTGTAAAAGAAGGAACTGTCATCTCTTTTGGTGAAGGAAAGTTAAAAGCAACTTGCATTGGAACAGCAGATCAAGGTGGGCGTCAACTTGAGTTTTCATATGACGGCATCTTTTATGAAATTTTAGACGAGCTTGGAGAAATGCCACTTCCTCCATATATTAAAGAGACGCTAGAAGATCGCGATCGTTATCAAACGGTATATGCGAAGGAAATCGGTTCAGCAGCAGCACCGACGGCTGGCCTTCACTTTACAGAAGAGTTACTTGAGAAATTGAAGCAAAAAGGCGTCGGGTTAGCATTCATTACACTCCATGTAGGACTTGGAACTTTTAGACCAGTTTCTGCAGATACTATTGAAGAGCATCATATGCACGCAGAGTATTACCATATGTCTGAAGAGACTGCGGCGTTATTAAACCGTGTGAAAGAGAATGGCGGCCGTATTATTACTGTAGGTACGACATCAACTCGTACGTTAGAAACGATTGCGACAGATAATAGTGGTAAGCTTTGCGCAGCTTCTGGCTGGACAGATATTTTTATGTACCCAGGATATGAATTTAAAGCAATTGATGGTTTAATTACAAACTTCCATTTGCCGAAATCAACATTAATTATGCTTGTAAGTGCATTTTCAAATAGAGATAATGTACTTCATGCTTATAATGAAGCAGTAAAAGAAAAATATCGTTTCTTTAGTTTCGGTGATGCGATGTTCGTTGCATCTCACGCTAAAATGAGAAACAAATAAAAGGAGTAAATTATGACAGCAATTCGTTATGAATTTATTAAAACTTGTAAACAAACGGGTGCGCGTTTAGGTCGAGTGCACACGCCACACGGCTCATTTGATACACCGACATTTATGCCAGTTGGTACACTTGCAACAGTTAAAACAATGTCACCAGAAGAATTAAAAGCAATGGATTCTGGCATTATTTTAAGCAATACGTATCATTTATGGCTACGTCCAGGCCACGAAATTATTCGTGAAGCAGGTGGCTTGCATAAGTTTATGAACTGGGATCGTGCAATCTTAACGGATTCAGGTGGATTCCAAGTATTTAGCTTAAGTGATTTCCGACGTATTGAAGAGGAAGGTGTTCATTTCCGCAATCACTTAAATGGCGATAAATTATTCTTATCTCCAGAAAAAGCGATGGAAATCCAAAATGCATTAGGTTCAGATATCATGATGGCATTTGATGAGTGTCCACCGTTCCCAGCGACTTTTGAATACATGAAAAAGTCGGTAGAGCGTACAAGCCGCTGGGCAGAGCGTTGCCTAAAGGCGCATGAACGTCCACAAGATCAAGGTTTATTCGGTATTGTACAGGGCGGGGAGTTTGAAGAACTTCGTCGTCAAAGTGCGAAAGATCTTGTTTCAATGGACTTCCCTGGCTATGCTATCGGCGGTTTATCTGTTGGTGAACCGAAGGATATTATGAATCGTGTTCTTGAGTTTACAACACCACTTCTTCCTGATGATAAACCACGTTACTTAATGGGTGTAGGTTCTCCTGACTCGTTAATTGATGGTGCGATTCGCGGTGTTGATATGTTTGACTGTGTACTTCCAACTCGTATCGCTCGAAATGGTACATGTATGACAAGTGAAGGCCGCTTAGTTGTGAAAAATGCGAAATTCGCTAGAGACTTCGGGCCGCTTGATCCGAACTGTGATTGCTACACATGTAAAAACTATTCTCGTGCGTACATTCGTCACTTAATGAAATGTGATGAAACGTTCGGAATTCGTTTAACGTCTTATCACAACCTTCATTTTCTGTTAAACTTAATGGAGCAGGTGAGACAAGCTATTCGTGAAGACCGTCTTGGCGATTTCCGCGAAGAGTTCTTTGAACAGTATGGCTTTAATAAACCGAATGCTAAAAACTTCTAATACATAATTTAAAAGGAGGAACACAAGATGAATGCAGGTATGATGAATATCGTTATGATTGTTGCGATGTTTGCGATTTTCTATTTCTTATTAATTCGCCCGCAACAAAAGCGTCAAAAAGCAGTTGCACAAATGCAAAATGAAATCAAAAAAGGTGATGCTATCGTAACAATCGGTGGTTTACACGCTACAATCGAATCAGTGGATGAAACAAAAATTGTTGTTAAATCTGGTGGTGCACACTTAACTTTCGATCGCAATGCGATTCGTGAAGTTGTGAAAAACTAATGATGAAGGCCCTGCATGAAATGTGCAGGGCCTTTTTTTAACTATTTTGTTTTGACATATTTACACCGAAAATACCTCCGAGTGTACTCGCACCCATTAATGCTAATTGGTAGAGTAACTGTGAGTTCGATAAAGTTTGAGAGAAGCCTAAATAGTTAACGAGAAAGACGAGAATAGCGAATGTAAGGCCTGTTGTGAAACCTACTAGCCATCCTTTTCCTTGTGCCTTTTTACCAGCAATAAATCCAGACATAAGCATAGACAGAAGGGCTATTATAAAAATAATAATTACTAATGTCCCTTCATTAATATTCGTAAATTTTAATAAAAGAGCCATGACCATACTTGTAATAGATGCGAGGATTAATAGGGTAATAATACCGAAGCCGATTGCGCTCGATAATTTTTTCGTTCCATCCATTATGCATTCCCCCTTTTTAATACAAGCATATTTTCATTTTGTTTAAGTTAGACTAGTTTCTTTTTTGTAGGGGAGCCTATAAGTAAAAAAAGGGGATGTAGAAATGGAATGGGTATCAATAATCGGACGAACAATGCTTTTGTATATAATCATTTTAATTATTTTTCGTCTTATGGGTAAACGTGAAATTGGAGAATTAAGTGTATTAGATTTAGTTGTATTCATTATGCTCGGTGAAATGGCTGTAGTGGCAATCGAAAATACAGATAAATCACTTTGGCATCAATTAGTTCCAATGACTTTTCTTATGTGTATACAAATCATTTTGTCGGTCATTTCTTTAAAGTTTCAGCGTTTTCGGCATTTAATAGAAGGGGAGCCTGCGATTCTTGTGAATGCAGGTAAAATTGATGAAAAAAAGATGCGGAAGCAGCGATATAACATAGATGATTTATTGATGCAACTACGTGAGCAAGGAATCGGAGATGTGCGTGATGTAGAATACGCTATTTTAGAACCATCTGGAAAGTTATCTGTCTTTCAAAAACAAAAAAGTAAAAAGAGCAAAAATGATACACCAATTTTTACACTCCCACTAATTATTGATGGAGAAATTCAATACAATCATTTGCAAATGATCGAACATACAGATGGGTGGCTCGTTGAGAAACTGAATAACTTAGGTTATAAAGATGTGAAACGGATTTTATATTGTAGTTTTCAAAATGGACAGTTTTTCGTTGATTTGAAAGAAAATTAGAGGCTTACCATTTTGAATGGCAAGCCTGCTTACTTCAAAAATGAAAGTTTCCGAATGATAGGGAGACGACTTAATTCTTCTTTTCGAATGAGTTTGAAAACGAAGAGGAGAACGATATAAACGATTGTTGTTAAAGTGATTTCCCATAATGTTTGTATGCCAAGTGAATGAGAAAAAACGATATACTTATGAAGATAAAAACCGAAGGTACCAGCAATCCCGATAGCAATTCCGCCGAAAATATAGTCTTTTGCATAAATGGTAAATGCAATTTTCTTTAAAACAGTGGCGTAGTGAAGGAATGTTACGGTTACTATATTTGCTGCGATGGCGAGGGCAACCCCCATCATTTGGAACTCTGGGCGTGAAGCGAGTACAAAGATAACGATTAATTTTACGATAGCGCCAATAAATGTGTTCATCATAGCAGCGCGTGCTAAGTTTAAAGCTTGCAACACAGATGTAAGGGGGCTTTGAAAATAATGAAATAAAAAGCAAGGTGCAAGAAGCTGGATGAAAGCGGCCGCGTTGTCTGATCCGTACATGAGAGTTAAAACTGGAGAAGCAAATACATATAATATAACGACTGACCATCCGCCGGTTATTAAGGAAATTCGAAGTGCTTGTTGTAATCGGTGTTCTACTAATTTGTGTTGTCTCTTTGCCATTGCCTCGCTAATTGATGGGACGAGTGCTGTAGAAAGAGCATATGTAATAAAGGCTGGCAGTGATAGAAGTGGGAACGCATATCCGTTTAATATACCGTATTGCTGAGTTGCGACAGAAGCAGCAACGCCGGCGATCGCTAAGCTTTGCATAACGACGATAGGTTCAAAGAAATAAGAAACGGAACCAATTAAACGGCTTCCTGTAGTTGGTAAAGCAATGTCCATAAGAGAATAAAATGTATTTTTGCTCTCCTTTACAGTAGTGAAAAATCCAGAGCGTATAGATAAATGTTTTTCGCGTTGGAATAAAGTAAGTAAAAATAATAAAGATGCAACTTCACCTAGAACAGCTGATAGCATGGCACCGGCTGCAGCATATTCTACGCCGTAAGGTAAAAATAACCGAATGCATACAGCGATAATTGTAATGCGGACAACTTGTTCTATGACTTGAGCGTAAGCGCTCGGCTTCATGTTTTGTTTCCCTTGGAAATAACCACGTAAAACGGAAGAAACTGCAATAACGGGGACGACAGGTAAAATAGCCATTAATGGATAGTAAGTTCTTTCATCTGTTAATAATGTTTTTGCTAAAATAGGTGTGAGTAGCATAATCCCAATTGTTAAAATGATACTAATAATGGATGTAACGGCTAGTGAGACAGTTAATATTTTTTTAACTCTTTGCTTATCGTTCACTGCTTCTGCTTCTGCTACAAATTTTGCGATTGCAACAGGAAGGCCAATTTGTGTTAATGTAATTGCTAAAATGAAGGTGGGGACAGCCATCATATAAAGGCCGACGCCTTCTTCGCCTAAAATACGTGCCATTACAATGCGGTTAATAAATCCAAGGATTTTTGTAATAAAACCGGCTATCATTAAAATAAATGCGCCTTTTAAAAAGCTTTGTCTCGTCATACTCTTCTCCTACCTTCTCAAAATCAATGGAATGATTTACAATAATTTATATGCACGTATGAGACAAGAATGACAAGCATTTAAGAGAGTGAAGTATGAATGGTACTCTTGAAAGAAGTTATTACTGTCCATTAGAGCGGGATTAAAAGCGACTTTTCGTGCTGAAATAAGAAGGAGATGTTATATATGTTGGATAAAGAGGCTTTGGTAGAATCATACCGCGGACAGTTACAAGTCGTTTTAGAAAGTAAAGTAGAAGAGTTTCAAATGTTCGGTTACGACCGAGTGACAGATAATGATATTTGGAAGTTTCTCAAGGCGAAAAAGTGGAAAAAGATAGATAGTGATGTTAGGTTATATGAATTAGTAAATGATGTATTAAGAGTAAGTACTAATGAATATATGAATTATTTAACTGTTGAAGCATATCAAGCACCACTTTGGTCGTTTGATGAATATGAAAATAAATAACCGACTGTAATTGGTTTGTTCTTCCTTTTGCAGTATAATGATAGGTATTGATAAAGAGGAATTAATTATGTCTAAGATTATATATAAAGGAGGTAGTGAAGAGGAAAAATAAATAATGAATAGTGTAGGTATTGTGAAAAGCTTACCGACACAGCTAGTGATGAACTAGCGGAAATACATGTATTTTATAGAAAGTAAGTCTACTAACTAGGCGTATGCACACGTGCGAAAATGAATCGTAAGAGATTTATTGAAAGTGTTAGTAGCAGAAAGAGGGTACATATGGCAAAGCGTGGTACAAGAATTGCCGCCTTTTTCCTCATCGTTTTATTAATTGGTGGAGTAATTGGTGCGGCAGGAAAAGACATAGCAAAAGGAATTAGTCTAGGACTAGACCTTCGCGGTGGTTTTGAAATTCTGTATGAAGTAAAACCAGCCAAAAAAGGTGATAAAATCGATCGTGATGCACTTGTAAGTACAGTAGGTGCTCTTGAAAATCGTGTCAATGTTCTTGGTGTAAGTGAGCCGAACATTCAAATCGAAGGGGAAGATCGAATTCGTGTACAGCTTGCTGGTGTACAAGATCAGCAAAAAGCACGTGAAATGTTATCAACACAAGCGAAACTAACATTCCGTGATGTGGATGATAACCTTCTTATGGACGGAACGGATTTAAAAGGCGGCGGAGCGAAGCAAACATTTGATGAGCAAGGCCGTGCGAGCGTAGGTCTTACACTAAAAAGCGCTGAAAAATTCCGTGAAGTAACTGAAAAGATTTCAAAAATGCCACCACCAACGAATTTAATGGTAATTTGGCTTGATTTTGAAGAAGGAAAAGATTCATATAAAGCAGAATCTGCAAAACCAAATCCGAAGTTTTTATCAGCAGCAACAGTAAGCCAAGTATTTAACCAAGCTGAAGTATCTATCGTAGGTGGAAACTTTACAGTTGAAAGTGCGAAAGAACTTTCATCTTTATTAAATGCAGGTGCACTTCCTGTTGATTTAAAAGAAATGTATTCAACATCTGTTGGAGCGAAATTTGGTCAACAAGCATTAGAGCAAACGATTTTCGCTAGTGCGATCGGTATTGCTATTATCTTCTTATTCATGCTTGTATTCTACCGTTTACCAGGACTTGTAGCGGTTATTATGTTAGGTTTATACATTTTCGTTACATTACTTGTCTTTAACTGGATGCATGCAGTTCTTACGTTACCGGGTATTGCGGCATTAGTGCTCGGGGTTGGTATCGCAGTTGATGCGAATATCATTACGTACGAGAGATTGAAGGAAGAGCTTAAAATTGGTAAGTCGATGATGTCAGCATTCCGTGCTGGTAACCATCGTTCATTAGCGACAATTTTAGATGCGAACATTACAACAATTGCAGCAGCTGGTGTATTATTCGCTTACGGTAATAGCTCTGTAAAAGGATTCGCAACAAGTTTAATCGTAAGTATTTTAGTTGGTTTCATTACGAACGTATTCGGTACTCGTTTCTTACTAGGTTTACTTGTAAAGAGCCGTTACTTTGATAAGAAACTATCTTACTTTGGTGTTAAGGAAAAGGATATTATTCCATTAACAAAAGGTGTAGTACATCCACCGACGAGATTTGATCGTATTAACTTCGTAAATATCGGTCATAAATTTTTCTTATTCTCAATTGTAGTTGTAATTGCTGGGGCAATTATATTACCGATTTTCAAAATGAATCTTGGTATTGACTTTGCAAGTGGTACACGTATCGACTTGCAATCAAAACAAGCAACTACTGTTTCTAATGTTCATAAAGATTTGAAAGAATTGAACATCGATGTGAAGGAAGAAGATATTGTACCGACCGGAGATGACAATAAAGGTTTCGCAGTTCGTACAGTAGGTGTTCTATCGAAAGATGAAATTGCGAAAACAAAAACATTCTTCCACGATAAATACGGTACAGATCCGAATGTAAGTACAGTTTCGCCGACAATCGGTAAAGAGATTGCACGAAATGCATTTATCGCAGTACTAATTGCTTCTGCAGTAATCGTTTTATACGTAAGTATTCGTTTCCGTCTTACGTACGCAGTATCTGCAGTAATCGCATTATTACATGATGCATTCGTTATGATTGTTGTATTTAGTCTTTTCCAGATAGAGGTAGACTTAACGTTTATCGCTGCGGTATTAACGATTATTGGTTACTCTATCAATGACTCGATTGTTACGTTTGATAGAAACCGTGAGTTATACAAACAGAAAAAACGAGTTCGCGACATAAAAGATTTAGAAGAAATCGTAAACTCAAGTATTCGTCAAACAATTGGTCGTTCAATTAATACAGTGTTAACAGTGTTATTCCCAGTAATCACACTACTTATTTTCGGTAGTGAATCACTGCGTAACTTCTCACTTGCATTATTAATTGGATTAGTTGTAGGTACGTACTCTTCTATTTTCGTTGCTTCTCAAATTTGGTTAATGCTTGAAAACCGTCGTTTGAAAAAGGGCAAAAACAAGAAGAAGGTTGAGAAAGAAGAACCTGAACCGCAAGTATAAAAAAGATGATGTCTCATTATGAGGCATCTCTTTTTTCGTTTGTGGATACAATAAGATAGCAACTTTTGAAAGAATGAAATGGAATAAAGTGGTGATGTTATCGCTGATTTTGTTAAAATAAAGTGAAACTTTAATAAGTGGGGGTTTTGTTCATCCCTACTTATTATTAGCCCTCACCAATCGGGCTTTTACGGGCAGTTGATCTCCCACCTAACTTCCTTGTATTTGCCGGATTTTGAGGTGGGGGGCTTACTGCCCGCAAATAGCGGGATAAAAAGATAGGTTAAGAAAAGAAGGGATTTCAATTATGGAAAAAGATGAACGTTTTAAACAGGCCGAGTTTGGTGCTATTGTCGGAATCGTTGGTAATATTATATTAGCGATTGTAAAAGCGGTAATTGGTTATATTGGAAACAGTAAGGCACTTTTAGCGGATGCAGTGCATTCTGGATCAGATGTAATTGGCTCGTTAGCTGTACTTTTTGGATTACGAGCGGCAAAGCAACCGCCTGATGAAGATCATCCGTATGGTCATGGTAAAGCGGAATCGATTTCAGCGATTATTGTTGCGGTATTATTATTTATTGTTGGAATAGAGATAGCGATTTCGTCTATAAAAGCTTTTTCACAAGATTTGGAACCACCAAAAGGAATTACGATTTTTGCAGTTATTCTTTCGATTGTAGTGAAAGAAGGGATGTTTCAGTATAAATATCGATTAGGGAAGAGGATAAATAGTGCTGCAATTATTGCAAATGCATATGAACATCGTTCGGATGTGTTTTCTTCAATTGCAGCTTTAATCGGCATTTGTGCAGCTATTATCGGCGGTAAGTTAGGTATAGATTGGCTTGTATATGCCGATCCAATTGCGGGATTATTTGTTTCAATTCTCGTTGCTAAGATGGCGTGGAGTATTGGAGCAGAAGCTATTCATGCAACGCTCGATCATGTTCTGCATGAAGAAGATGTTGTTCCGCTTAGGGAGGCAGTTTTTCAAGTGGAAGGTGTGAAAAAAATCGGCTCTTTATATGCAAGAGAACATGGCCACTATGTTATTGTCGATATTAAAGTATCTGTAGATCCATATATCACTGTAGAAGAAGGTCACCGCATCGGAAAACATGTAAAAGAAAAACTTATGGAACAAGATAACGTACAAAACGTTTTTGTACATATTAATCCGTATTCTCCAAATTAAACATAACGAATATTTAATTATATAGATATCTAATCGTAGTTTGCATTATATTGTCACCCCTTAATCTGTCTTGTATAATGGATAGGTTAAGGGGTGATTTCGTGTTACAACCGAAGACGCGTTGGAAAGAAAAAGAATATAATGAGGAACTAGTGAGTGAATTAGCAAATAAATTGCAACTATCACCTCTTGTGACTTCATTATTTCTTGGCAGAGGCTTAAATACAGAAGATAAGATTGTAGACTTTTTAAATACAGCAGATCAAGAATTCCATGATCCATTTTTACTTGAAGGAATGGATCGGACTGTAGAACGTGTGAAAAAAGCTATTGAAAATGGAGAACAAATATTAATATTTGGCGATTACGATGCGGACGGAGTAAGTAGTACGACTGTGTTATATCTTGCTCTCAAAGAATTAGGTACAGAAGTAGAGTTTTATATTCCAAATCGTTTTACTGAAGGCTATGGGCCAAATGAAGAAGCGTTTCGTTGGGCGCACAGTGCAGGGTTCTCACTAATTATTACTGTCGATACTGGTATCGCAGCGGTACATGAAGCGAAGGTAGCGAAGGAACTTGGAATAGATCTTATTATTACAGATCATCATGAGCCACCACCAGAATTACCAGAGGCACTTGCGATTATTCACCCGAAATTAGAAGGCGGTGTTTATCCGTTTCATTATTTAGCGGGTGTTGGTGTTGCATTTAAAGTTGCACATGCACTTTTGGGCCGTGTGCCAGAGCATTTGTTGGAAATTGCAGTAATCGGTACGGTAGCCGATTTAGTATCGCTTCATGGTGAAAATAGATTGTTAGTACAGCGTGGACTGAAGCATATGCGAATGACTCGGAATATCGGTTTAAAGGCGTTATTTAAAGTTGCTAACGTTTCGCAAAGCGAAATTACAGAAGAAAGCATCGGGTTCGCACTCGCACCTCGTATTAATGCAGTTGGTCGTTTGGAAGATGCAACACCTGCTGTACACCTTTTATTATCAGAAGATCCAGAGGAAGCGAAAGAGCTAGCTGAAGGAATTGATGAGCTGAACAAACTTCGAAAAGATATTGTAAAGCAAATTACTGAAGAAGCTATCGCTGAAGTCGAAAATAATTTCCCGCCAGAAGAAAATAAAGTATTAGTCCTTGCAAAAGAAGGTTGGAATCCAGGGGTAATTGGAATTGTCGCTTCTAAGTTAGTCGAACGTTTTTATCGTCCGACGATTGTATTAAGCATTGATCCTCATAAAGAAACAGCAAAGGGATCGGCTCGTAGTATTGCAGGATTTGATTTGTTTGCAAACCTTTCAGATTGCCGTGAATTGTTACCGCATTTCGGAGGTCATCCGATGGCAGCGGGAATGACGCTTAATATGAATGATGTGGATGAATTAAGACGCAGGTTAAATGAACAAGCAGATGTAATTTTAACAGCAGAAGATTTTATTCCGATTACAGCAGTGGATGCATTTTGTAAAGTAGAGGATGTAACGCTTGCCGCGATTGAGGATATGCAAAAGTTAGCGCCATTTGGCGTAGGAAATCCGAAACCGCGTATTGCGGTGAAAGATGCCGACTTAGAAAGTATCCGTGCAATTGGATCTGATGGTTCGCATTTGAAAATGGCTCTTCGTGATGGACAAGCAACACTGGACACGATTGGATTTGGATTTGGTACTTATGCGAAAGAAATCTCTCCAGTTGCGAAGGTTTCTGTAGTAGGAGAAGTGTCCATTAATGAATGGAATAACTTTAAAAAGCCGCAATTAATGGTGCAAGATATTGCTGTAGAGGCATGGCAATTATTTGACTGGCGTAGTATGCGTAATGTAGAAGCAAATTTAGCAAAACTTCCGAAAGAAAAAATAACAATGGTGTATTTTTCTGAAGAGGTATTGAATAAATTTTCTTTAGAAGGCTATAAAGAACAGCTCGTGCATGCATCAGAGGTAGCTCATTTTGATGATCAATACATTGTGCTACTCGATTTGCCGAAAGGAACAGATGAATTAGGTGATGTATTTAAGGCTGGATTCCCAGCTCGAATTTACACGCTATTTTATCAAGAGAATAATCACTTATTTAGTACGGTCCCAACGAGGGAACATTTTAAATGGTACTATTCTTTCTTAAGCCAAAAAACACCATTTTCTTTAAGGCAATATGGGGAACAGCTGTGTCGTCATAAAGGTTGGTCAAAAGATACAGTAAATTTCATGACACAGGTGTTTTTTGAGTTAGAATTTGTTACAATAAAAGACGGTGTCATTTTTATGGCAGACAAAAAACAAAAGCGTGATTTAATTGAATCGAACACATATCGTGAGAAAATGAACCACTTACAATTAGAGAAAGAATTGGTTTATAGCACATATCAGCAACTATATACATGGTTTGAAACGATTCGTGATCATAAATAAGTAGAACAGTTAGGGTAAAGGATTTGTATTTACAAACCTTTTATATCTGAGGAGGATTCAGAAATATGGATTTCAAGCAACATATCGCAATTGTACCAGATTATCCGAAAGAAGGTATTGTGTTTAAAGACATTACACCTTTAATGAACGACGGAAAAGCATATAAAGCAGCAACAGATGCAATCGTTGAGTATGCAAATAAAAGAGACATTGATGTTGTAGTAGGACCAGAAGCGCGTGGTTTTATTATTGGTTGCCCAGTTTCTTATGCATTAGAAGTAGGTTTCGCACCAGTTCGTAAATTAGGGAAATTACCACGTGAAGTAATTACAGTTGACTACGGTAAAGAATATGGAACGGACGTTTTAACAATCCATAAAGATGCAATTAAGCCAGGCCAACGTGTATTAATTACAGATGACTTATTAGCTACAGGTGGAACAATCGAAGCGACAATTAAACTAGTTGAAGAACTTGGTGGAGTTGTAGCAGGAATTGCATTTTTAGTAGAGCTTACTTACTTAGATGGTCGTAAAATGTTAGATGGTTACGATGTATTAGTATTAGAAAAATACTAATCATTATATAGGTGAAACTACGGTGATAAAAAAGTACCCGTGAATCTCTTGGAGAGGAGCGGGTACTTTTGTATAATTGCACAAAAAAACATGGTGAAATGTCAGTGAAATCTTTTCCTTTTCACAATTCACAATCATTGGGTTATAATGATAGAATATAATTTATTCTATTCAATAAAGATAAAGTCAATTTTCAATAAAAGGTGATTCGATGGCAAATGAGCAAGTACTAACAGCTGAACAGGTACTCGAAAAAGCAAGTCAATATTTAGCGGATGGAGATATTGAGCTAGTGGCACGTGCCTATGAATATGCGCGTGATGCACATAGCGAACAATATAGAAAATCGGGTGAACCATATATTATTCACCCAATTCAAGTTGCAGGTATTTTAGTTGATTTACACATGGATCCGGCTACAGTATCGGCAGGTTTCTTACATGATGTAGTGGAAGATACAGAAATTACATTAGAAGACATTGAACGGGAATTTAATAAAGAAATCGCTATGCTTGTCGATGGTGTTACAAAGCTTGGAAAGATTAAATATAAATCCCATGAGCAGCAACAAGCAGAAAACCATCGCAAAATGTTTATTGCAATGGCTCAAGATATTCGAGTTATTTTAATTAAACTAGCTGATCGTCTTCATAACATGCGTACATTGAAACATTTGCCTCAAGAGAAGCAGCGTCGCATTGCGAATGAAACGTTAGAAATCTTTGCACCTTTAGCACATAGACTCGGAATTAGTACTATTAAATGGGAGTTAGAGGATACGTCACTCCGCTATTTAAACCCACAGCAATATTATCGTATTGTAAATTTAATGAAGCGTAAACGTGCAGAGCGTGAAGAATATTTAGATGAAGTAATGACTGGTATTCGTGAGAAATTAAAAGAAGTTTCAATTCAACCTGAGATTTCTGGAAGACCAAAACATATTTACAGTATTTATCGTAAAATGGCATTGCAAAATAAACAATTCAATGAAATTTACGATTTACTAGCTGTACGTGTCGTTGTGAATAGTATTAAAGATTGCTATGCGGTGCTTGGAATTATTCATACGTGCTGGAAACCAATGCCAGGTCGTTTTAAAGATTATATTGCAATGCCGAAAGCAAATTTATATCAATCTCTTCATACGACTGTAATTGGACCAAAAGGTGATCCGCTAGAAGTGCAAATTCGTACGAAAGAAATGCATGAGATTGCAGAATTCGGAATCGCGGCACACTGGGCGTATAAAGAAGGAAAAACAGCAGAAACAACTGGTACATTAGAGAAGAAACTAACTTGGTTCCGTCAAATATTAGAATGGCAAAATGAAGCTTCTAATGCAGAAGAGTTTATGGAATCATTAAAAATTGATTTGTTCTCTGACATGGTATTCGTCTTCACACCGAAAGGCGATGTAATGGAATTACCACTTGGATCTGTTCCAATTGACTTTTCGTATCGTGTCCATTCAGAGATTGGGAATAAAACAATTGGTGCAAAAGTAAATGGGAAAATGGTGACCCTTGATTATAAATTAAAAACGGGTGACATCATTGAAATTTTAACATCGAAACATTCTTATGGCCCAAGTCAAGATTGGGTAAAGCTTGCTCAAACATCTCATGCGAAAAATAAAATACGTCAATTCTTTAAGAAACAACGTAGAGATGAAAATATTGAAAAAGGCCGTGAGCTTGTTGAAAAAGAAGTGCGTGGCTTAGAGTATGAGATGAAAGAAGTATTAGCGCTTGATAATTTAAAACGTGTCGCTGAGAAGTTTAACTTTGCAAATGAAGAAGATATGTTTGCAGCAGTTGGATATAACGGAATTACAGCAGCGCAAATTGTTACGCGACTAACGGACAAGTTCCGTAAACAACGTGAAGAAGAAGACATCGTTGAAGTTAAAGAAGTTCGTAAACCGATGAAAATTCGAAAATGGGATTCTGGTGTAAAGGTAAGTGGTGCAGATAATTTGTTAATTCGTTTATCAAAATGCTGTAACCCAGTTCCAGGTGATGATATCGTTGGTTATATTACGAAAGGTCGAGGCGTATCAATTCATCGTTGCGATTGCGTCAATGTGCATACAGAAGAAGCGATGGAGCGTTTACTAGAAGTAGATTGGGAAGGTAGTCCTGAAAAAGAAATTGAGTACAATGTTGATATTGAAATTTCAGGCTATGATCGTCGTGGTTTATTGAATGAAGTATTACAAGCTGTTACAGAAACGAAGACGTATATCTCAGCTGTTTCTGGTAGAAGTGATCGTAATAAGATGGCAACGATTAACATGTCGATTTCTATTCGAAACTTACAACACTTGAAAAAAGTAGTAGAGCGCATTAAACGTGTTCCAGAAATTTATGCGGTACGACGCATGATGCATTAATAGGGAGTGTAGAAAAGATGAGAGTTGTTTTACAACGATCAAAGGAAGCGTCTGTCACAGTAGATGGCGAGATTGTAGGACAAATTCCATTCGGTTTAACATTACTAGTTGGCATTACGCATGAAGATACAGAAAAAGATGCAACTTATATCGCAGAAAAAATTGTAAACCTACGTATTTTTGAAGATGAGAGCGGAAAGATGAACCACTCTGTACTTGATATGAAGGGACAAGTTCTATCTATTTCGCAATTTACATTATACGGAGATTGCCGTAAAGGAAGACGTCCAAACTTTATGGATGCTGCGAAACCTGATTATGCAGAACATTTATATGATTTCTTTAATGAAGAAGTTCGTAAACAAGGACTGCATGTGGAGACAGGACAGTTCGGAGCAATGATGGACGTTTCTTTAATCAATGATGGTCCGGTGACCTTAATTGTGGATAGTAAATAGTGTTGCTTAAGAAGAGGGGATTATATAATCCTCTCTTTTTTATACATTGTTGTATGTTTTGTTTATTTATCCCGCTATTTGTGGGAGTAAGACTCTCATCTCAAAATTCGGCGACTGCGAGGGAGTTAGATTGGGAGTCGGACGAATAATCAGTGGAGATGGACAAAACCCACTGATTAAAGTTTCACTTTAATTGGAATCAATAGCTGTTTTCAGTTATGTATAACTCTTTCATCAATATGGAACAATAACAAGTAAAACATCCATATTGAATGTGAGGGATATACGTATGCGTATGAATGAAAAAGGGCATTCTGTTACAAATGGTGCAAATCAACTGTTTAACGTGAATTTTCATGATTTTATTTCAAAAGAGCAAAACAATACTTCAATGGAGCTTGCTTCAGAGTTCGGAATTTCACTGCAAGATGTAAAGCGCCTAAAGAAGCAGATTGAGCGCTCTTAGAGTACTTGACAATCCTACTCAACAAACGTATAGTAATTTTATATTTACATATGAATATAACCGTTGATAGAGAAGAGTAAATGAGACACACATGGAAAGAGAAGAAATGTCTTAGGCTGAAAACATTTCTGCATGATGACTGATTGAATGACACTCTAGAGGTTTCAACTTGAACGGCATATATGCTTAGTAGAGATGAACGCAAATTTAAGCGTTATTAAAAAAGTGGAAGCATACGTGCTTCAATTAGGGTGGCACCACGGGTATAATACTCTCGTCCCTACTGTTCAAACAGTAGAGGCGGGAGTTTTTTTATTTTTATTAAGATTAAAACAATTTGAGGAGGAACTGAATATGTCTATTCAAATCCCACGCGGAACGCAAGATATTCTTCCAGGTAGCGTTGAGTTATGGCAGTATATCGAAGGGCAAGCACGCGAAATTTGCCGTCGTTACAATTATAAAGAAATTCGTACACCAATTTTTGAACACACTGAGCTATTTTTACGTGGTGTTGGTGATACGACAGATATCGTACAAAAAGAAATGTACTCATTCCAAGATCGTGGAGAGCGTAGTTTAACATTACGTCCAGAAGGTACTGCACCTGTTGTACGTTCTTACGTTGAAAACAAAATGTTCGGTGATGCAACACAACCAACAAAATTATACTATATCGGCCAAATGTTCCGTTATGAAAGACCACAAGCAGGTCGCTATCGTCAATTCGTACAATTCGGTATTGAAGCAATTGGTAGTAACGATCCAGCAATTGATGCAGAAGTAATTGCACTTGCTGTAGAGTTTTACCGCGGCATGGGCTTAAAAAATATTAAAGTTGTATTAAACAGCTTAGGTGATGCAGCGAGCCGTCAAGCGCACCGTGATGCGTTAATCGCACACTTCGAGCCACGTATCGGTGAGTTCTGTTCTGACTGCCAATCTCGTTTAGAAAAGAACCCTCTTCGTATTTTAGATTGTAAGAAAGACCGTAACCATGAATTAATGGGAACAGCACCATCTATTACAGAATACTTAAACGAAGATTCAGCAGTATACTACGACAAAGTACAAGAACTACTAACGATGATGGATGTTCCATTTGAGAAAGATCCGAATTTAGTACGTGGTTTAGACTACTACCAACACACTGTTTTTGAAATTATGAGTGAGGCAGAAGGTTTCGGTGCTATCACAACATTAAGTGGCGGTGGCCGTTATAACGGACTTGTACAAGAAATCGGTGGACCGGAAATGCCAGGTATCGGTTTTGCGATGAGTATTGAGCGTTTAATTATGGCGCTGAAGGCTGAAAATATTGAGTTACCAATTGAACATAGTATTGATTGTTACGTTGTAGCACTTGGTGAAAAAGCGAAAGACCGTGCTGCAAAAGTTGCGTTCGATCTTCGTAAAGCTGGATTATCAGTTGAAAAAGATTATTTAGATCGCAAAATGAAAGCACAATTTAAATCTGCAGATCGTTTAAATGCGAAATACGTAGCTGTATTAGGGGAAGATGAGCTAGATAAAGGCATCATTAACTTAAAAGATATGGCAACAGGCGGACAAGAAGAAGTAGCGTTAGATGTATTTGCTTCATATGTAGCAGAGAAATTAATATAGGGGGAACTTAAAGTGGCTGAAAGAACACATGCATGCGGAAAAGTAACAGTAGAAGCGGTTGGACAAACAGTTCAATTAAAAGGTTGGGTACAAAAACGCCGTGATTTAGGTGGATTAATCTTTATCGACTTACGTGACCGTACAGGTATCGTACAAGTTGTATTTAATCCAGAAACATCAAAAGAAGCGTTAGAAGTAGCAGAAACGATTCGTAGCGAATACGTATTGCACGTAGAAGGTACAGTTGTTGAACGTGGTGAAGGCGCAATTAATGATAATATGGCAACTGGTCGTATTGAAGTACAAGCATCGAAAGTAAATGTATTAAACGCAGCGAAAACAACGCCAATCATTATTGCTGATGATACAGATGCATCAGAAGATGTGCGTTTAAAATATCGTTACTTAGACTTACGTCGTCCTGCAATGTTTAACACATTCAAAATGCGTCATGACGTAACGAAAACAATTCGTAACTTCTTAGATACAGAAGAGTTCTTAGAAGTTGAAACACCAATTTTAACGAAGAGCACGCCAGAAGGAGCTCGCGACTATTTAGTACCAAGCCGTGTGCATGATGGTGAATTTTATGCATTACCTCAATCTCCGCAGCTATTTAAACAGCTTCTTATGGTCGGTGGATTTGAGCGTTACTATCAAGTAGCACGTTGTTTCCGTGACGAAGATTTACGTGCGGACCGTCAACCGGAATTCACGCAAATTGATATCGAGGCATCATTCTTAACACAAGATGAAATTTTAGAAATGATGGAGCGTATGATGACGAAAGTCATGAAGGATGCAAAAGGTGTAGAAGTTAGTGCACCATTCCCTCGTATGAAATATGCTGATGCAATGGCTCGCTTTGGTTCTGATAAGCCGGATACACGCTTTGAAATGGAACTAAAAGACCTATCTGAATTTGCAGTAGGTTGTGGATTTAAAGTATTTACAAGTGCTGTAGAAAACGGCGGACAAGTAAAAGCGATTAACGCAAAAGGTGCAGCGAGCAAATACTCTCGTAAAGACATCGATGCATTAACTGAATTCGCCAAAGTATACGGTGCAAAAGGTCTAGCTTGGCTTAAAGTTGAAGAAGACGGCTTAAAAGGACCGATTGCGAAATTCTTCGGTGAAGAAGAGGCAAACGTGTTAATGAGTACATTAGAAGCGGATGCTGGTGACTTATTACTATTCGTAGCAGATAAGAAAAGTGTTGTTGCAGATAGCTTAGGTGCACTTCGTTTACGTCTAGGTAAAGAACTTGAGTTAATTGACGAAAGTAAATTTAACTTCCTATGGGTAACTGATTGGCCACTTCTTGAGTACGATGAAGATGCAGATCGTTACTTCGCAGCTCACCACCCATTCACAATGCCATTCCGTGAAGACGTTGAGTTATTAGAAACAGCACCAGAAAAAGCACGTGCACAAGCATATGACCTTGTATTAAACGGTTATGAGCTTGGTGGTGGATCACTTCGTATTTACGAGCGTGACGTACAAGAAAAAATGTTCAAAGCACTTGGATTCTCACAAGAAGAAGCACAAGAACAATTCGGATTCTTATTAGAAGCATTCGAATACGGTACACCACCACACGGCGGAATCGCATTAGGTTTAGACCGTCTTGTTATGTTACTTGCAGGTCGTACGAACCTTCGTGATACAATTGCATTCCCGAAAACAGCAAGCGCAAGCTGCTTATTAACAGAAGCGCCAAGCCCAGTTGCAGAAGCTCAGCTTGAAGAGCTAAGCTTAAAATTGAGCTTGAAAGAAGAGAAGTAAGAATAGAGTCTAGATGGTTATACTAACCCCATCTAGGCTTTTTTTATAGAGGTTGTTTAAAAAGTCCGGTTTACATTATGTTTTCCTTGTTTGAAATATGTATTTTTAGGAATTCTATAACTTTTTCTATACAAATAGTCGGAAAAAGGCTAGAATACATGGTAGACCATTTTTGTAATAGGAGTGTAGAGCTGAATGTTACATCAATTTTCACGTAATGAATTAGCCTTTGGAAAAGAAGGCCTTGAAATATTAAAAAATAGTACAGTCGGTATTTTAGGTATTGGCGGCGTAGGATCATTTTCGGCAGAAGCGTTAGCACGTTCTGGCGTAGGACGTCTTGTATTAGTTGACAAAGATGTTGTAGATATTACAAACGTAAACCGTCAAATTCACGCGTTAGTATCTACTGTAGGACGTTCAAAAGTAGAATTAATGAAAGAGCGTATTGCAGATATTAATCCAGAGTGTGAAGTAATTGGACTAGAGATGTTTTATACAGATGAAACATATGAAGAGTTCTTTAAACACGGTTTAGATTTCGTAGTAGATGCATCTGATACGATTACGTTCAAAATTCATTTAATTAAACAATGTTTACGTCGTAAAATCAAAATTATCTCATGTATGGGTGCGGCAAATAAAATGGACCCAACTCGTTTCCGTATTGCGGACATTTCTAAAACACATACAGATCCAATTGCGAAAGTAATTCGTACGAAGCTTCGTAAAGATGGTATTAAAAAAGGTGTAAAAGTTGTCTTCTCTGACGAAAACCCAATCGTAATTCGTGAAGAAGTACGTAAAGAAATCGTACCAGACGAAAATGCAAAAATTCGTAAAGCGAAATTACCACCTTCTTCAAATGCGTTCGTACCATCTGTGGCTGGTTTAATTATGGCAAGTCACGTTGTACGTGAGCGTATTAAAAACGTAGAAGTGAAGCGTGTAGGGCAAGAATAAAAAGGAAGCATATATCGTTTAGGATATATGCTTTTTGTATGTTTTAAAGAAATGTCGATGTCGAATCGTTAATATAATTTCATTTACTGTGGTGCTTTTTCACTAAGGGAAAATAAACAGGGATGTCACTTAGTTGAAAAAGTGGCATCCCTGTTTTTAGTTTTCTGCAGAATATATAATATCTAAATTTCCATTTTGATCGGTTTTGAAAATCGGAGCAATTTGCTCTTCTTGTTCTTCGACCGAAACAAGTTTTCGAGCACGATCCATAATTCTAACAAGCATTGCATAATCTTCTTCGATTGCTTGTTGTTTTTTTGTGAGAACAGCTAATTTTGCTTCAAGTTCATTATTCATTTTTTGCAGGGAAGTGAGCTGATCTTGTAATACGTCATTTTCAGTTTGTAACTTTGCGAGTGAAGGGTTATTGTGCTCCAAGTTTTGCAAAAATGAGATGACATTTTGCATTGTAAGATCTTGTTTATTTGGGACAATATCTTCTGAAAACTCGGCATCGATTACGAGCTGCCGAGTTTGTGTGAACTGCTCTTTTTCTATTTTAGCTTCCGAACGCTTTAATTCTTTACGTTGTTTTTTTGCGATTTGCACCGCATCTTCATAATATGGTCTTACTTCAGCATTCCATCTAAAGCCACAAGCTGCTGAAGTTCGGTTTAATGTATCACCAACTTCATCGAATGCTTTTATTTGTGTACTTCCGCTGCGAATATGTCGTAAAACAGTTTCTGCTAAAAGGAGATCGTCTTCTTTTGTCCATGCATCTTGACGTGTTTTCATAAGCGAACCCTCCGTAATGGTGACGTTTTCGCTTATATTACCCTTTATTCTTCGTTTTATGCGAACTTTGTAATCTTTCATAAACAGTAGAAAGTACTTGTTCAAATTTTCCTGTCGTTTTCGGTTTATAATATTGCTTGTTTTTAATTTTATCAGGTAAGTATTGTTGTTGTACCCAACCGTTTGGGTGATCGTGTGGATATAAGTATCCGATGCCTCTTCCTAACGATTCGGCTCCTTTATAATGACTATCTTTTAAATGACTTGGAATATCGCCTGTTTGGCCATTACGTAAATCGTGTAGTGCGGCATCGAGTGCTTTATAGGCCGAGTTTGATTTCGGTGATAGACAAAGTTCAATAACAGCATTTGCAAGTGGTATGCGTGCCTCTGGGAAGCCGACCCGTTCAGCTGATTCAATCGCTGCAAGTGTACGTTGTCCAGCTTGTGGGCTAGCAAGTCCGATATCTTCATATGCCATAATAAGCAGACGTCTACCGATGCTTTGTAAGTCACCAGCTTCAATAAGACGTGCTAAATAATGAAGTGCGGCGTTCACATCACTTCCGCGTACTGATTTTTGAAAAGCAGATAAAACGTCATAGTGAGCATCGCCACCTTTGTCGTGAACGAAACTCTTTTTCTGTAAGCATTCTTCTGCGATTTCAAGTGTAATTTCCGCGGCTTTGTCGTCAGTTGTAAAGCTAGATAAAACAGCTAGTTCAAGTGCATTATAAGCTGAGCGCATATCTCCGCCTGACGCATTTGCAAAGTGATGTAATGCTTCATCCGTAACAGTTACATCATATTCCCCAAGCCCTTTTTCTTTATCTTCAAGCGCTCGTTTTAAGCCAATTAAAATATCATCTTCTGTTAATGCGTGTAATTCGAAGATTTGACAACGACTTCGAATAGCAGAATTAATAGCATGGAACGGATTGCTTGTCGTTGCACCAATTAAAGTAAGAAGTCCGCTTTCTAAATGGGGTAATAGAAAGTCTTGCTTCGCTTTATCTAGCCTATGAACTTCATCCAAAATTAAAACGAGGTGCCGATGCATCTTCGCTTCCTGTACGACAACTTCCATATCTTTTTTATTATGAGTAACAGCGTTTAAGAGGCGAAACAGGGTTCCAGTACTTCCTGCAATTGCGCTAGCGATTGATGTTTTTCCTGTGCCTGGAGGACCGTATAAAATCATTGATTGAAAATGATTTGCTTGGACCATACGCCATAAAATCTTGCCTTCACCAACTAAATGCTGTTGTCCGATAATTTCTTGAATATTTGTAGGGCGCATTCGATGTGCGAGTGGTTGTTTCATTTGACCCTCTCCCTTAATGTATAATCTCATTCTATCGTACCATTTTTTTTGATGAACTTTGAAATAGGATGCTGTTTTGTGGGGGGGGATGAATATGAATATTCCTATTTTTCTTTCAATTGTAATAATTTCCGAGTTTTTCAATGTGATTTTATGTTATCATTTTGATACACAAGTTGAAATTTCTTATAATACTATATTATGCTATAATTTCATAGGATTTTAAATTGTGTTCTTTTATAAAGTGAAACTTTAATTAGTGGGGGTTTTGTTCATCCCCCACCTAACTTCTTTGCTCCAGCCGAATTTTGAGGTGGGAGTTTTACTGCCCGCAAATAGCGGGATAAATAAGATATAACCAATAGAAGTGAAAATTTGAAATGAGGTGCAAATAGATGAAGATTTCAACGAAAGGCCGCTACGGCTTAACAATTATGATCGACCTTGCAAAAAAGTTTGGTGAAGGCCCAATTTCATTAAAATCAATTGCACAGGCACATGACCTATCTGAGCATTACTTAGAGCAATTAATTTCACCACTTCGTAACGCTCGTCTTGTAAAGAGTACGCGTGGTGCATATGGCGGATATGTATTATCTGATCAGCCAGTCAACATTACAGCTGGAGATGTAATCCGTGTACTAGAGGGTCCAATTAGTGTTGTAGAAATGATAGAAGAAGAAGAACCAGCACAACGCCAATTATGGATGCGTGTTCGTGATGCAGTGCAAGAAGTATTAGATAGTACAACTTTAGAAGATTTAGTACGTTATGAGGAAGAAAATCACGGGGGCTATATGTTTTACATTTAATTCCTTGTGAAACGATTTGGAAAGAAGGAGATTTAATGGAACGCATTTACTTAGATCATGCTGCGACATCTCCGACTCACCCAGAAGTGGTCGAAAAGATGATTCCATATATGACAGAAACATTTGGAAACCCGTCTAGTATTCACTTTTATGGGCGTCAAACGCGCCATGCGGTAGATGAGGCGAGACGTGTGTGTGCACGTAGCATTCACGCGAGTCCAAATGAAATTATATTCACGAGCGGTGGTACAGAAGCTGATAATTTAGCACTTATAGGTGTAGCGCGTGCGAATCGTCATAAAGGTAACCACGTTATTACAACGCAAATTGAACATCATGCGATTTTGCATACGTGTGAATTGTTAGAGCGTGAAGGATTTGAAGTGACGTATTTACCTGTTGATGAAACAGGGCGTGTTCAAGTTTCGGACATACAAAAGGCACTAACGGAAGAGACGATTCTTGTATCTATTATGTTCGGGAATAATGAAGTAGGGACAATACAACCAATTGTGGAAATAGGTAAGCTGTTAAAAGAGCATCAAGCTTATTTCCACACAGATGCTGTACAAGCTTACGGTTTAATAGAAATAGATGTGAAAGAGTTTGGTATTGATTTATTATCGATTTCCGCTCACAAAATTAACGGCCCAAAAGGTGTAGGGTTCCTATATGCTGGTGCAAATGTGAAATTTGAACCGTTATTAATAGGCGGAGAGCAAGAAAGAAAACGTCGTGCTGGTACTGAAAATGTACCTAGTATTGTTGGACTTCAACATGCAGTTTCGCTAGCAGAAAAAACTCGTGAGCAAAAAAATGCCCAATATGAAGAGTTTAAAGATATAATGGTATCTGTCTTCAAAAATGAGGACATTCATTTCGAGGTAAACGGAGACTTGGAATATCGCTTACCACATGTGTTTAATATAAGTTTTACAGGAATGAATATTGAACCGTTTCTTGTAAACCTAGACTTAGCTGGTATTGCAGTATCAAGTGGTTCTGCTTGTACAGCTGGTTCGATTGATCCATCACATGTATTAGTGGCGATGTTCGGAAAAGACTCCGATCAAATACGTTCATCCGTACGCTTTAGTTTCGGACTTGGAAATACGAAAGAGCAAATTGAAAAAGCGGCGTACGAAACAGTGAAAATCGTGAAGCGATTAACACAAAATTAGCATGGGAGGTGACATGATGAACAAACTACCTCAAGAAACACGCGTTGTCATCGGGATGTCCGGTGGCGTCGATTCATCTGTAGCAGCTCTTTTATTAAAAGAGCAGGGTTATGATGTAATCGGAATTTTTATGAAAAACTGGGATGATACAGATGCAAATGGTGTCTGCACAGCAACAGAAGATTACAATGATGTAATTGAAGTGTGTAACCAAATCGGCATTCCGTATTATGCAGTAAACTTTGAAAAACAATACTGGGATAAAGTATTCACGTACTTTTTAGATGAGTACCGAGCTGGTCGTACACCAAACCCAGATGTAATGTGTAACAAAGAAATTAAATTTAAAGCATTTTTAGAGCATGCAATTGCACTTGGTGCTGATTATGTAGCAACAGGTCATTATGCACGCGTTGCTTATATGGACGGCGAATATAAAATGCTTCGCGGCGTTGATGACAATAAAGATCAAACATATTTCTTAAATCAATTAAGCCAAGAGCAACTATCAAAAACAATGTTCCCATTAGGTGAATTAAAGAAACCACAAATTCGCGAAATGGCGACAGAAGCTGGTTTAGCGACAGCGGCGAAGAAAGATAGTACTGGTATTTGCTTCATCGGTGAGCGTAACTTTAAAGATTTCTTAAGTAACTATTTACCGGCGCAACCAGGTGTGATGCAAACATTATCTGGTGAAGTGAAAGGGAAACATGATGGTTTAATGTATTATACAATTGGACAACGTCATGGCCTTGGTATTGGTGGTAATGGTGATCCGTGGTTTGCTGTGGGGAAAAACTTGAAAGAAAACATTTTATATGTTGATCAAGGATTCCATAACGAACTTCTATATGGTGATGAAGTTATTGCTACGAATGTAGGCTGGGTAAGTAATAAAGCGAAGGAAAAAGAATTTACGTGTACAGCGAAATTCCGTTATCGTCAAGCAGACAATAAAGTAACGGTTCAAATCGTTGATGAAAATACAGTTCGTATTCTTTGTGATGAGCCAATTCGTGCAATTACGCCAGGCCAAGCAGTTGTTTTCTATGATGGAGATGAGTGCTTAGGCGGCGCTACAATTGATGAAGTATATCATAGTGGTAAGAAATTAGATTATTTAGGATAACACGAGAAGCCTCTGCCGATTAGCGGTTAGAGGTTTCTTTTACATAAAGCGAATTTTTGTTCGCTTGGAAAATACATTCTTTGTTATAATTTGTTGTAGAGGTGAAGGATATGTCAAACAAACTTGAAACAGGTATTAAATATATGCAAGAAGGAAACTGGGAAGAAGCAGCTGAAAATTTCACAGAAGCAATCGAAGAAAACCCGAAAGATGCGCTTGGATACATTAACTTTGCGAATTTATTAGATGTATTAGGTGATAGTGAGCGAGCAATTTTATTTTATAAACGTGCATTAGAATTAGATGGTAAATCTGCGGCTGCTTATTATGGCTTAGGAAACGTATATTACGGTCAAGAGCAATTTGCAGAGGCGAAGGCTGTATTTGAACAAGCGATGCAAGTGGGATTACAATCAGCTGACGTAACATTTATGTTAGGTATCACACATGTGCAACTTGGAAATGATCGTCTTGCACTTCCATTTTTACAAAGAGCGACGGAATTAGATGAAGGCGATGTAGAAGCTGTTTTCCAATGCGGACTTTGCTTCGCACGACTAGAACATATTCAAGAGGCAAAACCTTATTTTGAAAAGGTGTTAGAAATGGATGAAGAGCATGCAGATGCGTATTATAATTTAGGTGTTGCGTACGTATTCGAGGAGAATAACGAGAAAGCTCTTACTTTATTTAAGAAAGCGACTGAAATTCAAGCAGACCACTTTTTAGCTGGTAATGGTATTCGTTTATTAGAGCAAGAAGCTGAATAAAGTGAAATTATAGTTTAATGCGCAGTTACCCCTCATCTAAAGATTGTGAAAGAGGTGGGGGATGTACTGCTCATTAAAGTGAAAAGAACTCGGAAAGGAGAGGAAATATGGGAAATCAACATGCAATGGATTTGTTTGAGGAAGAAAAAAAATTTATAAAAGCGCAAGTTCTTCATACCATTTTCCACAACGAAGAAAACCTCTATTCCGTTGTCAGTATGAAAGTCATTGAAACGAATGAAACATACGACGAAAAAAAAGTAATGATAAACGGTCATTTTCCTCGTATGCATGAAGATGAAGTGTTTACATTAACAGGTCATTTTAAAGACCACCCAAAGTATGGAAAACAATATTTAGTTGAAACGTTTAAAAAAGAATTGCCACAAACAAAAGCAGGTATGGTGCAATATTTAGCGAGCGATTTATTTAAAGGGATTGGAAAGCGTACAGCCGAAAAAATCGTGGACCATCTTGGTGAGCATGCGATTTCTAAAATTATGGATGATCCGGATGCGTTAAGTGGTGTTGTAAACAAGCAAAAAGCGCAGGAAATATATGAGACGATTATTGAGCATCAAGGGCTCGAGAAAGTGATGAGTTTTTTAAATGGTTACGGTTTTGGAACAAAACTTTCTATTAAAATTTATCAGCAATATAAAGAGATGACATTAGAAGTGATTCGTAATAATCCGTATAAACTTATTGAAGAAGTGGACGGAATTGGATTTGGAAGAGCAGATGATATAGGGCGTGCAATCGGAATAACGGGCAATCACGACGACCGTGTACGTGCAGGGTGTTTTTATACGTTAGAGAATATTTCATTACAACTCGGTCACGTGTATATGGAAAAAGGTCAGCTTGTAAGAGAAACGATGTCACTTTTAAATAATCAAGAAGGCGGAGTGACTGAGGAAGATATTGTAGGCTGCGTTGAAATGATGCAAGGTGAAGGGAAAGTCATCATAGAAGAAGAGCGTGTGTATTTAGCTTCGTTATTTTACTCTGAAAAAGGCGTTGTAAAGTCCATTCGCAGGCTTATGAATCAAGAGGAAACCCCTGCATTTCCTGAAGCAGAAGTGTTAAAGACATTAGGTGAAATTGAAGAACAGCTAAAGGTACAGTATGCACCGCTTCAGCAAGAAGCAGTTCAAACTGCACTTCATAAGCCGATGATGTTATTAACAGGTGGACCAGGAACGGGGAAAACTACAGTTATTAAAGGAATTGTTGAAATGTATGCGTCGCTTCACGGGCTATCACTAAATCTAAATGAATATAGTGATGACAATCCATTTCCAATACTATTAACGGCTCCAACAGGAAGAGCAGCGAAGCGAATGAGTGAATCGACGGGGCTTCCGGCGTGCACAATTCATCGCCTGCTTGGATGGACGCCAGAAGGGTCTTTCCAGCGCAATGAAACAGACCCTGTTCAAGGGAAGCTCCTTATTATTGATGAGTTTTCGATGGTAGATATTTGGCTGGCAAATCAATTGTTTAAATCCTTGCCGACGAACATCCAAGTAATCGTTGTAGGTGATGAAGACCAATTACCATCGGTAGGACCTGGACAAGTGTTGAAAGATTTATTAAATGCAGGTGCCATTCCAACGGTAAAACTCACAGAAATTTATCGTCAGGCAGAAGGTTCGTCTGTTATTCAGCTTGCCCATGCGATAAAAGACGGGACGCTCCCGCCAGATTTAGCACAAAATAAAAAAGATCGTTCATTTATCAGCTGTGCAGGTGCTCAAATTGTTGAGGTTGTTAAAAAGGTTTGTGAAAATGCTAAGACAAAAGGCTTTAGTGCAAGAGATGTACAAGTATTGGCACCAATGTATCGCGGACCAGCAGGTATTAATGTGTTAAATGAAGCTCTTCAAGAAGTGTTTAATCCGAAAAAAGAAAAGAGTAAAGAAATTGCCTACGGTGACGTTGTATACCGCAGAGGTGATAAAGTACTTCAATTAGTCAATCAGCCGGAAAGCCAAGTGTTTAATGGTGATATTGGAGAAATTGTTTCAGTATTTTATGCGAAAGAAAATGTCGAGCAACAAGATATGATTATCGTTTCATTTGATGGAATTGAAGTAACATATACAAAGCCGGATTTAAATCAAATTACGCATGCCTATTGCTGCTCGATTCATAAATCGCAAGGTAGTGAATTCCCAATAGTTATTATGCCGATTGTAAAGAGCTACTACCGTATGTTACGTCGTAATTTAATTTACACGGGTATTACAAGGAGTAAGAAATTCCTTATTATTTGCGGGGAGGAAGCAGCGTTTCAATCCGGTGTAAATCGCCTTGATGATGCAATGCGTCAAACGACTTTAGCTGGCCGATTGCAAGAATCACAAGGAGAAGTGCAGATGGTGACGGTTAATGGTGAAGAAATGGACGTGGAAAACATTTCACCGTATGATTTCATGTAACAAGGTGAAATTATATAGTGAAACTTTCAAACGTATAACGTTGAAAGGCTTTAGCAATGTATAAATGAATGCAGTTTGGACATAATGGCGAATAGAATCTGGGAGACTGTAAGGAGATGAAAGCCATATGTTCAGTTGTCCAAATTGCAAAGGGAAAGACATCGGAAAAATAGGTGTCAACCAATTTTATTGCTGGAATTGTTATATCGAATTATCGGTTTCAAAGGGGAAAATCCATACACATCAAGTAGAGGAAGATGGTTCATTAAGCTCTCTTGATGATTTATTTGATGATAATGAAAGAACGATCGGATAACGAAAAGGGGGATTTACTTTGAATCTACGCAATTCATTAATCGCATTAGGTGTTGGAGCTGCAGCATATCAATATGCTCGCAAACAAGATGTATTCTCAAAACGCAATGTGAAAAAAGCACGTAAGATGATTAAGTCTTATTTATAAGGCGTAAAAAACTCCCTTCATGATAAGGGAGTTTTTTTATGCGCTTGTATGCAAATATAAAAGTCCGATTTCAGAGAAGAGATAAGATAAACCGTAGCATCCAACGCCAAGCATTCCATAATGCCATAAGTGCTTAGCTCTTTCCTTTCGCGAGGAACGAATAAAGAAGCCTTTCCAAATACCAAACCCGATACAAATCCATTCAAGAAGCATAAAAAGTGCGGATAATGCAAGCATAAATAAGATCATTATGAGCCCTCCTGATTATATTTTGACATTTTGTATTTTCAGGGGTGGTTGTCCTTATTATGTTAAATATATGTACGTCTTTAAAAAACAGTATGGTCTGTATAAAAAGATTTTAAAACTTTTGCACATAACCTAACCTATTTATTTTCAAAATAAAGGTGGAGGAGGTTTTTCGTGTGAAGAATCTTAAAATCATTTGGATATATCGTTTAGGATTATTGTTACTCGTTTTTCTTTGTTTGCTCGTCTTTTTAAAAATCAAGCCACTATGGGCGCCGATTATTTTTGTATTTAAAGTGGCGATCACACCGTTCTTTATTGCTTGTTTTATTGCTTATTTATTACACCCTTTAATTGAAAAAATCCATAAGGAAGGAATGCCACGCACACTTGCTATTTTGCTCATTTATATTCTTTTCTTTGGCGGAATTGGCTATGGAATTTATAAAGGAACGCCAGTTGTTATTAAACAGTTACAAGAAATTAATGAACAATTTCCGCAGTTTACAAAAATGTACGATTCTTGGATGGATGGAGTTACAGAACAAACAGCGAATTTCCCATCATTTATTCATGAAAAGGTGAAACAAATTTTTGGTGGTGTAGAAACGAAGATTCAAGCGCTTTTAAATAAAGTCATGAGCACAGCTCGTGGTGTACTGGATTCATTGCTCATTATTTTCTTAATTCCGTTCATTGTATTTTACATATTAAAAGATTACGGTGAGTTTTATCATATTTTTTGGAAACTAGTTCCGAGTAAGTGGCGTAGTACGGGTCAAATGCTTGCGAAAGAAATTGATAAGTCACTCGGAAGTTATATTCGAGGACAGTTATTTGTTTGCTTAGTATTAGGAGGAGTATCTGTTCTTTCTTTTTGGTTTATCGGTATGAAATATCCGTTATTACTCGGTATTATTATTGGGGTAACGGATATAATCCCGTACTTTGGTCCTATTTTAGGGGCGATTCCGACGTTGATGATTGCAGCAACGGTATCAACGAGTTTACTCATTAAGGCGGGAATTACGATTGCTATTTTGCAATTTTTGGAAAGTAACATTTTATCGCCTTACATCGTTGGTAAGTCGCTTCGTATGCATCCTGTGATCATTATGTTTGCATTACTAGTAGGGGGAGAAGTTGCGGGGATTGTAGGATTACTAATATCGGTTCCTATTTTAGCGGTCATTCGGACAGTGGTCGTTCATGTGAGGCCTCTTTGGAAAAAAGAAGATGTGTAATATGATAGCCCTCTACTTATAAAAGTAGAGGGCTATCATTATTTAGAGAGTTGCTCGTGTATTTGTTGAACGAGAGAGCTTATATCATTTGTTTGAATATGTTTTATTTTTTTCCATTCATTATCGTACATAAATATAATTTGATTGCTGAAAAGACGCTTTTGCTCTTTTAGATTAGAAATGTTTGCAAAAGAGTACTCTTCAAATATTGGGTTCTTACTTACATCTGGTCCATAAAAGAAGAGCCGTTTGTTCGTTAAAATTAACAGTCCTGGTCTTGCGACGGAACGATATATAAATATATTTAATGAGCATGCTGCATAAAAAAGGATTTTTTCATCAGTTGTTAACATTTCTTTAGCTTGATTCAATAAGGTTGTCATTGTAATCGCTCCTTTATTGTTAATAATTTAATTATAAAAAATAATGTAATATTTAGAAATTTACATAAAGTATTTTTTGAGAGGAGATTCCTATTTAGTAATAAATGCATAATATATTTAAAGGCTGTTAAGAATGAATAGTAGAATAACTATGATTAATAAGCAATTGATACAATATAAATGATTATCTACATTGACAAACTTAAGAGAATTCTATTATATTTAGTCATATAATACATTAAATCAATGACGGAACAAGTACGTTACAGTCCATTTGTAGAGAGAAGCTTCCACTGGCTGAAAGGAGCTTTAAATGAAGGGTAACAGAAAGCTAATCCTGAGAGCAGCTAATCACTGCCGTCTTGCCACGTTACGGCACCATGAGGTGATGAATTGATTGTTATAATAATCAATTCATAATTAGGGTGGTATCGCGAGTTAACTCTCGTCCCTTTTATTAGGGGCGGGAGTTTTTTATATTTAAGGAGGAAAATACAATGAAACAACTAACAGGCGCACAAATTCGTCAAATGTTTTTAGACTTTTTCCAAGAAAAAGGACATGCAGTAGAACCAAGTGCATCACTAGTTCCTCATGAAGATCCATCTCTGTTATGGATTAATAGTGGTGTAGCGACATTAAAGAAATATTTTGATGGTCGTGTAATCCCACAAAATCCACGTATTACAAATGCACAAAAATCAATTCGTACAAACGATATTGAAAACGTTGGGAAAACGGCTCGTCACCATACATTCTTTGAAATGTTAGGGAACTTCTCAATCGGTGATTACTTCAAAGAAGAAGCAATTACTTGGGCTTGGGAATTTCTAACGAGCGACAAATGGATCGGATTCGATAAAGAATTACTATCTGTTACAATTCATCCGGAAGATGAAGAAGCATTCACAATTTGGAATGAGAAAATGGGTGTTCCAAAAGAACGCATCATCCGTTTAGAAGAAAACTTCTGGGATATCGGTGAAGGACCAAGTGGACCGAATACAGAAATTTTCTATGACCGCGGTGAATCTTACGGTAATGACTTTAGTGACCCAGAATTATATCCGGGCGGAGAAAACGAGCGTTACTTAGAAGTATGGAACCTTGTATTCTCTCAATTTAACCATAATCCAGACGGTTCATATACGCCACTTCCTAAGAAAAACATCGATACAGGAATGGGGCTAGAGCGTATGACATCTATCGTTCAAGATGTACCTACGAACTTTGATACAGACCTATTCATGCCGATGATTGGTGCAACAGAATCAATTTCTGGTGAGAAATATCGTAATGGCGATTTAGAAAAAGATATGGCGTTTAAAGTAATTGCTGACCATATCCGTACAGTAACATTCGCTGTTGGTGACGGTGCTCTTCCATCTAACGAAGGCCGTGGTTATGTATTACGTCGTTTATTACGCCGTGCTGTTCGTTATTCTAAGAAATTAAACATCAACCGTCCGTTCATGTTTGAATTAGTACCGGTTGTTGGAGAAGTAATGAAAGACTTCTATCCAGAAGTACTTGAAAAGAAAGATTTCATCGCAAAAGTTGTGAAGAATGAAGAAGAGCGTTTCCATGAAACACTTCATGATGGTGAATCAATTTTAGCTGAAGTAATTGCAAAAGCGAAAGAAGAAAAAACAACTGTTATTTCTGGCGTAGATGCGTTCCGCCTATACGACACGTACGGTTTCCCAATTGAATTAACAGAAGAATATGCAGAAGAAGCTGGTATGACAGTTGATCAAGCGGGCTTTGAAAATGAAATGGAGAAACAACGTGAGCGTGCACGTGCTGCTCGTCAAGACGTTGATTCTATGCAAGTTCAAGGCGGTGTACTTGGTGAAGTTAAAGTAGCGAGCGAATTCGTTGGTTACGGTACAGTTGCAACAGAAAGTAACGTTGTTGCCCTTGTGAAAAATGGTGAGTATACAGATAGCTTACAAGCAGGTGAAGAAGGACAATTAATGCTTGATGTAACGCCATTCTACGCTGAGAGCGGTGGGCAAATTGCAGACCGTGGTTACCTTCTTGCTGACGGCGTGAAAGTTGTTGTAAAAGACGTACAAAAAGCACCAAATGGTCAAAACTTACACAAAGTAGTTGTGGAAGAAGGTACATTAACGAAAGAAGCGGCTGTAAAAGCTCTTATCGATACGAAAAACCGTAGTAGCGTTGTGAAAAACCATACAGCAACTCACTTACTGCACCAAGCATTAAAAGATATACTTGGAACGCATGTTAACCAAGCTGGTTCTCTTGTAACATCTGAACGTTTACGTTTTGACTTCTCTCACTTCGGTCAAGTACAAGCTGATGAATTAGAAAAAATTGAGCGTATCGTAAACGAAAAAATTTGGGAAAGTATTGATGTTGCGATTTCTCAAAAAGCAATCGAAGAAGCGAAAGAAATGGGCGCAATGGCATTATTCGGTGAAAAATACGGTGATGTTGTACGCGTTGTGCAAGTAGGCGATTACAGCTTAGAGCTTTGCGGTGGTTGTCACGTTGATAACACAGCTTCTATCGGTATTTTCAAAATCGTTGCTGAGTCTGGTATCGGTGCAGGAACTCGTCGTATTGAGGCGGTAACTGGTAAGTCTGCATACGAATTAATGAACGATCAAGTAGGTTTATTAAAAGAAGCAGCAGGAAAAATGAAAACAAATCCAAAAGATATTTTAACAAGAGTTGATGGTTTATTTACTGAAGTAAAACAACTTCAAAAAGAAAACGAATCTCTTGCTGCGAAATTAAGCAATATCGAAGCTGGAAACTTAACTGATTCAGTAATGACAGTTGATGGCGTGAACGTATTAGCGGCGAAAGTAAATGTTGCAGATATGAACAACTTACGTACAATGATGGATGACCTTAAAAATAAATTAGAGTCTGCAGTTGTTGTATTAGCGTCTGTAAATGACGATAAGGTAAACATTTTAGCTGGCGTAACGAAAGATTTAATTAGTCAAGGTTACCATGCGGGTAAACTTGTGAAAGAAGTAGCTTCTCGTTGTGGAGGCGGCGGTGGTGGCCGTCCTGATATGGCACAAGCAGGCGGTAAAAACCCAGCGCAAGTAGAGGAAGCTTTAGCGTTTGTACAAGAGTACGTTAAATCTGTTTCAAAATAAAGAGATAGTAGTGTACAATGGTAGGGAGAGGAGAAGTTCTTCTCCCTATACTTACTACTTACAAGTGAGGTGCTTGAAATGGACGGTTTTGATAAGACAATGAAGTTTAGCATTCAAGATGAAAAACAGAGTGTCCATGTAAATGATGTACTTTTAACTGTGTATGATGCACTTCAAGAAAAAGGTTATAATCCGATTAACCAAATCGTCGGTTATTTATTAAGTGGAGATCCAGCATACATACCTCGCCATAAAGATGCACGAAGCATCGTTCGCAAGCTTGAACGTGATGAGATAATTGAAGAGCTTGTGAAGTCTTACTTGAAACATCATCGTGAGGAGTAGTTTATGCGGATATTAGGTTTAGATGTTGGTACTAAAACAGTCGGTGTTGCAATGAGCGATGAAATGGGCTGGACAGCACAAGGGCTGGAAACAATCAGGATTAACGAAGAACGAGGCCACTTTGGTTTTGACCGTATTTCTGAGTTGGTAAAACAGTACAATGTGGACAAAATAGTAGTAGGTTTACCTAAAAATATGAATGGTACAATCGGCCCTCGTGGTGAAGCGTGCCAGCAATTTGCAGAAAACCTGCGAAATCTGTTACAATTAGAAGTTGTAATGTGGGACGAGCGTTTGTCGACGATGGCAGCGGAACGTCTGCTCATTTCAGCTGATGTGAGCCGTAAGAAGCGAAAACAGGTAATCGATAAGATGGCTGCAGTCGTGATCTTACAAGGATTTTTAGATAGTAAATAAGAGGTGACCAAAATGGAAGAAAATCAAATTACAATTGTAGACGAAAAAGGAAACGAACATTTATGTGAAATTATTTTCACTTTTGATGCTGAAAAATTCGGCAAAAAATCTTATGTAGTCTTCTCTCCAATCGGTGAAGTAGACGAAGATGGAGACCAAATCTTCGATGCAATGGCATATGAGCAAAGTGAAGAAGAGGGTGGAACATTACTTTCAATTGAATCTGAAGAAGAGTGGGAAATGGTACAAGAAATGTTTAACACTCTTGCTGATGAGCAAGAAGAAGAATAGTAATGGATAAAAAGGCGAACTGTGTACACAGTTCGCCTTTTTTGTATTCATATGCAAAATGACAGATTTTTTGTCGAAACTACTTAATTGTTTATAGTATAATAAGACGGGTTGTATGAAAAAAGGCTTTAAATAAGTAGCTGTCACCGATTATTTAGAAATGATTGGTTTTGCTTTATGTTTGTAGGGCATTGTATAGAGGAAGTGTATACGGTCTACAATTGAATAAGGAGGAAGAATTTTGGTAGAGAATCAAGTGAAGAAGAAGCGTAGACGCATTTTTTTAATTTCGATTATCGCACTGCTTTTAGTTTGTGGATCAGTCTATGCGTATATTTCATCTGCATTAGGGCCAGTTGATAGTGGAAATAAAAAAGAGATTGAGGTAGAGATTCCAAAGGGGTCATCTACAAGTAAAATCGGTGAGATTTTAGAAGAAAAAGGTGCTGTGAAAAGCAGTACAGTTTTTAGTTTTTATACGAAATTTAAGTCGAAAAGCTTACAAGCAGGTACATATTTATTAAATCCTTCGATGAGCGCCAACGATGTCATTGAACAAATGTCATCTGGCAACGTACATCGTCCGGCTCTTTATAAAGTGACGATTAAAGAAGGGGCGCAAGTAACTGAAATTGCTGAAGTGATTGCGGCAGAATTAAAGTGGAATAAAGATGAGGTTGTGCGTCAATTAAACGATAAAGCATTTATCCAAAAAATGCAGCAAAAGTATCCGAAGCTATTAACGGATAAAATTTTTGATAGTAACATTAAATATCCACTAGAAGGATACTTATATCCAGCAACGTATTCTTTCTATAAAAAGGATACAAAATTAGAAGAAATTGTAATCCCGATGCTTGAGAAAACAAATGCAATTATTGTTCAAAATGAGGCGAAAATGAAAGCGAAGAACTGGGATGTTCATCAACTTCTCACGTTGTCTTCACTTATTGAAGAAGAGGCTACTGGCTTTACTGATCGCCAAAAAATCTCTAGTGTTTTCTATAATCGTTTAGCGAAAGGTATGCCGCTTCAAACGGATCCGACGGTATTATACGCGCTTGGAAAGCATAAACAACGTGTATTATACGAAGACTTGAAAGTAAACTCACCGTACAATACGTATGTTGTGAAAGGGTTGCCGGTTGGACCGATTGCAAACTCTGGTAAACATTCAGTGGAAGCAGCGTTAGATCCTGCGCAAACAGATTATTATTATTTCTTAGCTGCACCAAGTGGTGAAGTGTATTATGCGAAAACATTAGAAGAACATAATGCATTAAAGCAAAAATACATTACGAAAAAACAGTGAAATGGGGAGGGATAGCGAAAAGGGTCGCATATCCCTCTTTTTTGTGGTAAAATATATCGGGTTAAAAACTGGCAGAAGAATCGTTTTTAATATCAAAACGGGACGTACAAGCTAAGGGTGAAACTGGCTTGTATTTTTATTGCATTCTATGTGTGAAAAGACAAAGGTTGACGCGTCATAGAGGCACTTCTCCATGTAAATAAGGAGGACCAATTATGGAGGATACAGTTAACGAGTACCTATTATCATTTATTGATCCAAAAGATAAATTAATTCTTGAAATGGAAGAGTATGCAACTGAAAACCATGTGCCGATTATGGATCGACTTGGAATGGAATTTATGCTGCAATTTTTACGTTTAATTGGACCGGAAAGTATTTTAGAACTTGGAACAGCAATCGGTTATTCTAGTATTCGTATGATGCAAGCTATTCCGAACTCTCGCATTGTGACAGTAGAGCGCAATCGTGAACGATATGAAAAGGCACTTGAATATATAGAATGTTCCTCGGTAACAGACCGTATTTCTGTTATTTACGGTGATGCTTTAGAAACGGGCGAACAAGTGAAAGAACATGGAACATTTGATGTTATTTTTATTGATGCAGCGAAAGGGCAGTATCGTCGCTTTTTTGACTTATACGAACCGTTATTAAATCCTGGTGGCGTTATTATTTCAGATAACGTTATGTACCATGGTCTTGTGACGACAAAAGAGAAAATTGAAAATAGACGTACCCGTGGTTTGATTCGTCGTATTAAGACGTACAATGAATGGCTTATGAATCATGAAGGATATGATACAACGATTTTCCCAATTGGCGATGGAGTGGCTGTAAGTAAAAAGAGAGGGTGACAAAAGTATGAAGAAACCTGAATTGTTAGTAACGTCTAGAGCGGTGGCGGATATTGAACCTCTTGCGAAAGCAGGGGCAGATGCAGTAATGGTTGGTGAACAAAAGTTTGGTTTACGTTTGGCAGGAGAGTTTTCACGTGAAGATGTGAAACAAGCTGTAAACATTGCGCATGAAAATGGTGTGAAAGTATACGTTGCAATGAATGCGATGTTCCACAATGATAAAGTAGAAGAATTAACGGACTATGTTGCCTTTTTAAATGAGGTAAATGTAGATGCGATTGTTTTCGGAGATCCAGCGGTATTAATGGCTGTTCGTGAAGTTGCACCAAATATGCAACTTCACTGGAATACAGAAACGACAGCAACAAACTGGTTTACTTGTAACTATTGGGGGCAAAGAGGAGCGAAACGCGCTGTATTAGCTCGTGAGCTTAGCTTAGATGAAATTGCTGAATTAAAAGAAAATGCTGAAGTGGAACTTGAAGTACAAATTCACGGTATGACTTGCATGTTCCAATCGAAGCGTTCACTAGTAGGAAACTACTTTGAGTATCAAGGGCGTAATCTCGACATTGAAAAGAAAAAGTATGAAGAGAATATGTTCTTATACGACCCGGAACGTAATAACAAATATCCAATTTATGAAGATGAAAATGGTACTCACATTATGAGTCCGAATGATATTTGTTTCATCGATGAGTTAGAGGAACTAATCGATGCTGAAGTCGATAGCTTAAAAATTGACGGTGTCCTAAAAAGTTCTGAGTACATTATTGAGGTAACGAAGAAATATCGTAAGGCGATTGATTTATGTGTAGAAGATCGTGATGCGTATTATGACGTGAAAGATGATTTATTTAAAGAGATAGAAGAAATACAACCGGTAAATCGTCCGTTAGATACAGGATTCTTCTTTAAAGAAACGGTTTACTAAACGAGGAGGGTGTAGGAAATGACTGTACAAGAAATTTCACGAGTGATCGATGGCAAACGCGTTATTGTGAAAAAACCTGAACTGTTAATCCCTGCGGGTAACTTAGAAAAATTAAAAGTAGCTATCCATTATGGGGCAGATGCTGTATATTTAGGTGGACAAGAATTTGGTCTTCGTTCTAATGCAGGTAACTTTACGCTGGAAGACATGGCAGAAGGCGTTGAATTTGCAAAGAAATATGGAGCAAAAATATACGTAACAACAAATATTTTTGCACATAATGAAAATATGGATGGGCTAGAGGAATATTTAAAAGGGATTGAAAAAGCTGGCGTAACGGGAATTATCGTTGCCGATCCGCTTATTATTGAGACATGTAAACGTGTGGCGCCTTCTGTTGAGGTGCATTTAAGTACACAACAATCACTATCCAACTGGAAAGCAGCACAGTATTGGAAAGAAGAAGGTTTACATCGTCTTGTATTAGCTCGTGAAGCAAGCTATGAAGAAATGAAAGAAATTAAAGAAAAAGTTGATGTTGAAATTGAAGCATTCGTCCATGGTGCAATGTGTATCGCGTATTCAGGGAGATGTACATTAAGTAACCATATGACAGCGCGTGACTCTAACCGTGGTGGTTGTTGTCAATCTTGCCGCTGGGATTATGATTTAGTTCAAACGGTATCACAACATAAAGATGCAAAAGAGCTTCCTCTATTCCAAGAAGAAGATGCTCACTTTGCGATGAGCCCAAAAGATTTAAATTTAATCTTATCAATTCCGAAAATGATTGAAATTGGAATTGATAGCTTAAAAGTTGAAGGACGTATGAAATCTATCCATTACGTAGCGACTGTAGCAACTGTATATCGTAAAGTAATTGATGCGTATTGTGCGGATCCGGATAACTTTGAGTTTAAACAAGAATGGTTAGATGAACTTGATAAATGTGCAAATCGTGATACAGCTCCTGCATTCTTTGAAGGGGTTCCAGGACATCAAGAGCAAATGTTTGGAAATCATAGTAAGAAAACAACGTATGATTTTGCTGGTTTAGTGTTAGATTATAATGAAGAAACGGGCATCGTAACGCTTGAGCAACGTAATCACTTCAAACCAGGACATGAAGTGGAGTTCTTTGGGCCAGAAATAGAAAACTTTACGCAGACGGTGGAGAAAATTTGGGATGAGGATGGAAACGAATTAGATGCAGCGAGACATCCGTTGCAAATCGTGAAATTCAAAGTGGATCAACCAGTGTATGTGAATAATATGATGCGCAAAAACATACTTCAATAAGAAAGAGTGGTAGTCGAATGGGGACGAATAAGCCTGTTGTAATTGGAATCGCTGGTGGTTCAGGATCAGGAAAAACAAGTGTAACGAAAGCGATTTTTGACCATTTTAAAGGTCATTCCATTTTAATCTTGGAGCAAGATTATTATTACAAAGATCAAAGCCATTTACCAATGGAAGAACGTTTAAAAACAAATTACGATCATCCGTTAGCGTTTGATAATGATTTGTTAATTGACCATTTGCAGCAGTTGCTTGCATATGAGCAAGTGGAAAAGCCTATATATGACTATACATTGCATACGCGTTCAGAAAAAATTATTCCAGTTGAGCCGAAAGATGTAATCATTTTAGAAGGAATTCTTATTTTAGAAGACCCACGTCTTTGTGAGTTAATGGATATTAAGGTGTTCGTTGATACAGATGCAGACCTTCGTATTTTACGCCGCATGCAGCGCGATATTGAAGAGCGCGGTCGTACAATGGATTCAGTTATCGACCAATACGTAAACGTTGTACGTCCAATGCATAATCAATTTATTGAGCCTTCTAAGAAATTCGCGGATATTATTATCCCTGAAGGTGGACAAAACCATGTTGCAATTGATATTATGGTTACAAAAATTGCAACAATTCTTGAACAAAAAGTAAATTTGTAATAGCATAGTAAAAGATATACGATAGGAAGGGATTTTTTCCCTTCTTATCGAATACAATGAAACATGAAACCTCACCTACCAATAGGTGAGGGCATATTTATATCAACTTTCCATACATACCTTCTTTATATAAGGAAGAATTGGAGAATAAGGGGTTGTATGTGACAACTCCACTAGTGCTACGTGTGCTAGAAACCTCCGCTATATAAGCGGAGGAGTTTTCATATGGAACTCCTCTTTTTTTCGGGGGATTGGTATATAAAAGGAGTGGAAAACATGGCAACAGAAAAAACATACCCTATGACGCAAGAGGGTAAGCAAAAACTAGAGAACGAAGTTGAACAATTAAAAACAGTAAGACGTAAAGAAGTTGTAGAGCGTATTAAGATCGCACGTAGCTTCGGAGATCTTTCTGAGAACTCTGAGTACGATGCAGCGAAAGATGAGCAAGCATTCGTAGAAGGACGTATTACACAACTTGAAAACATGATTCGTAATGCGGTTATCATTGAAGACAATGGTGAAGAGTCTACAGTTGTAACATTAGGTAAAACAGTAATATTTAAAGAGTTACCAGGTGGAGACGAAGAAGCGTACATAATCGTAGGTAGCGCAGAAGCCGATCCATTTGAAGGGAGAATTTCTAACGATTCTCCAATCGCAAAAAGCTTATTAGGTAAGCAAATTGGTGAGAAGGTAGCAATCCAAACACCAGGTGGAGAAATGCAAGTAGAGATTATCTCTGTAAAATAACGTAAAAAATCACTCGTGTAAAAACGAGTGATTTTTTATTTGTATAAAAGGTGAAACACCTCGTCTAAACTACAATAGACGAGGTGTTTTTTATGAAAATGAAACGGAGAATTATAATTGTTTTAATTTGTTTTATGGGTGTGATTTTTTTATTACTTTGTCGTTTAATCCAAATACAGATTATAGATACGGAATCATTTACTGACCGAAATATCAATCTGATTGAAAAAAGTGTTACGCAACGAACACAATCACTTACAGTAGATAATGGAAGAGGGCATTTTACAGATCGAAATGGTAAGGAAATTGGTGAAGAGAAATATCCAGTCTTAATTGTTTTTCCATTTTTACAAATAAAAAATGACATGTTAGAGAAAATTGCGCATATCATTGGTGTGTCGAGACAAGAGATAAGACTGCAAATGAAAAATAAGAATCAAGCATTTATATTACGAAGGGAGAATACCCCATTTCAATTAACGCTCGAGCAGATGAAGAAGGTAAATGAATTAGATATTTTAGGTATTGTAGCAGCAGAAGTTCGACTGAAGCAAATGGGAGAGGCAGATCATTTAATTGGTGATGTGGGAGAGAATGAACAGGAATTTCAAAAGCGTTATGGAGAAATGAAAAAAACTTCGAAACAAACGCCAATTGGTATTTCTGGATTACAACAATCATTTGATGAATTTTTACTGACTGATGGAGAAGCGAAAGTACTATATCAAGTGGATCGACAAGGAGAACCGATTTTTGGGAAGCAGGCGAAATACACTTCACCAGGAAATCCATTTTATCCAGTTACTATTCAAACAACAATACATAAAACGTTGCAACGACGAGCAGAGAAGATTATAGATGAAAACGGAATAAAAAAAGGTGGGTTAGTATTACTAGACATAAAGAATAGTGAAGTTGTAGCAATGGTAAGTAGGCCTTCTTTACAGATGAATGATAGGAGGATATATAAAGCTACACTTGAAAATCAAATGTTAATTCCTCATTTTCCGGGGTCTGTTTTTAAAACAGTAGTTGCAGCAGCAGGAATTGATGAGAATTTGGTGCGGTTTAATCGTACATTTAACTGTAATACGGATTTATACGGTGAAAATCTTCCACAAGTTATGATGGGGTCATTAAACTTTAAGGAAAGCTTTGCTAGAAGCTGTAATCGAACGTTTGCCGTATTAGGTGGTGAACTAATGCAAAAGGATAGGGAAGTGTTAGAAACGTATTTAGAGGCCTTAGGAGCACGTGAGAAGGTAGGTTGGAAAGGTTCGGTATTTCATACACCAGAATTTGAGCAATTGCCAGAAGAAAAGAGTGCTATTATGTGGGGAAGCGAAGAAAATAAAGATAGTAGAAAAGCGATTGCTCAAACGATGGTCGGACAAAAAGATGTACGTGTGTCACCTCTAGCTATAGCGAATATGATGGCGACAATTGCTAGAGGTGGAGAGAAGATGGAAGTGAAAGCTGTGAAAAAAATAGTGTATAAAAATGGAACCGACTTTTTTACATTTGAAAATCATAAATTAAATGGGAAACAGCTTTCTTATGAAACGATGAAAAAATTACAACAGTTGTTAAGAGCCGTTGTAACGATGGAGAAAGGAACGGGAACCGCATTCCGTTCGTTGCCACTAACTGTCGCTGGAAAATCTGGGACGGCACAAACAGGAAAAGGAGAGAGGGTGAATCGCTGGTTTGCAGGTTATTTTCCATATGAAAACCCAAGATATGCTTTAGTTGTAGTTGATATAGAAACAGATAGTAATGAAAATGTAGTCACACCAGTTTTTGCAGAAATGGTAGAGGCAATTCATCAATTAGAAATTGAAAAGTAATCTTGCAATTATTTATGAAATGTTTTCATTTCGTGAAAATATTATTGTAAATGTTCAACCTTTCTAGATTTAATGTTACAATAGCAAGTATGAAAAACTGCATGGAGGTTTGAAGAATGGCAGGAGGATCTAGATTCCAACAGAAACAACAAAAACGTCGTCAAAACGGTGTTTTAAATATTGCAATCGCTATTGTATTAGTAGCAGTAGCTATTGTAGCATATCAATTGTTTGTTCCTGACACAAAAGAGCAAGCGTCTTCTAATGATAAAAAGGTAGCTCAGCAAACAACAAAAGAGAATAAAGCTGAGAAAGCTAAAGGTAAAGAAGAGCCGAAGAAGAATGAGCAAGATAAGACAGAGGCTAAGAAGAAGGAAGAAGAAGAGAAGCAAAAGGCTGAGGAAGAAAAGAAAAAAGCTGAAGAAGAAGCGAAAGCTAACGAGAAAGCACCAGCTGAAAAAACACAGTCACAGGCAACAGATGCTTATACGAAATCTTCTTGGAAGCCAGTAGGTACAGAGCAAGGTGCAACACCTGCGATGACGTTTAAAAAAGGTACAGCAGATTGGAATGAGATGAATCAAGCGATTTCAGCTGCAATTGACGTTCCAGTAAATCAATTAGTTATCCATAGAATTGGAAATAACGGTAAGAATAAAGCTTACGGTAACGTACAAGATAAACAATCAGGTAAAAAATATTATGTGAATATTGATTGGGTAGAAAATGAGGGCTGGAAACCAGTACTCGTTCAAACTCTAAACTAAAAAAAGAGAGGCTCTTAAGAGCCTCTCTTTTTTTAGTTAGCGTAATTTCTTTAATTTAAAATGAACAACCGCACTATAATAAGGTCTTTTGCTTTCAGGATCCATAATCATTTGGTGAGAAATATGATGAACTTCGAGCATAAGTGCTTTATTATTATCAATTTGTTCGTTAATTTTTTTTTCTAGAGAAACTAAGTTTGCAGCCTCGAAAAATTCTACTTTATCTTCTAACATTTCAAAGGTAAATGACACGAAGATGCCCCCTCTCCTATGATAATCACCTATAGTGTAACAAAGAAAAGAAGGAAATACTACGTACATTTCAATTGACATTTTTAGAAAGAGAGAATATCATACTGATAAAACCGATAAGAAAAAGGGGAATTTTTATGGGAACAGAATTTAATGGTTTATTTGATGAATGGGCTCATACGTACGACTCATTTGTACAAGGCGAAGATATACAATATAAAGAAGTTTTCGCCCATTATGAGGACATTTTAGAGGATGTAGTTAACAAGTCATTTGGCAACGTATTAGAATTTGGTGTTGGTACTGGCAATTTAACAAATAAATTATTACTTGCTGGTCGCACAGTTTACGGTATAGAACCGTCACGCGAAATGCGTACTATTGCAAAAGAGAAATTACCAAAAGATTTTTCAATTACAGAGGGTGATTTTCTTTCATTTGAAGTCCCAAATTCAATCGATACTATTGTGAGCACTTACGCATTTCATCATTTAATAGATGAAGAAAAAGACGTAGCAATTGCGAAGTATAGTCAATTGCTAAACAAAGGTGGTAAAATAGTGTTTGCTGATACGATATTTGCAGATCAAGATGCATATGATAAAACTGTCGAAGTAGCAAAACAAAGAGGTTTTCATCAGTTAGCAAACGATTTGCAAACAGAATACTATACACGTATTCCGATCATGCAATCTATTTTTGAAAACAATGGCTTCCACGTAACGTTTACGAGATTAAATCATTTCGTTTGGGTAATGGAGGCAACTAAGCAATAGAAAGAGGGATTAGATTGAGAATTGCTGTAATTGGAGCAATGGAAGAAGAAGTACGTATTTTACGTGACAAACTAGAACAAGCAGAAACAGAAACTGTTGCAGGTTGTGAATTTACGAAAGGGCTATTGGCAGGACATGAAGTAATCTTGCTAAAGTCTGGTATTGGTAAAGTAAATGCAGCGATGTCAACGACAATTTTATTAGAAAAATATAAGCCTGAAAAAGTAATTAATACTGGTTCAGCTGGTGGATTCCATCACTCTCTAAATGTTGGTGATGTAGTTATTTCAACAGAAGTTCGTCACCATGACGTAGATGTAACAGCATTTAACTACGAATATGGTCAAGTGCCAGGAATGCCACCTGGATTTAAAGCTGATGAGGCATTAGTTGCATTAGCTGAGAAATGTATGCAGGCAGAAGAAAATATTCAAGTTGTAAAAGGTATGATTGCAACAGGTGATTCATTTATGAGTGATCCGAACCGCGTTGCAGCAATTCGTGATAAATTTGAAGACCTTTATGCAGTAGAAATGGAAGCAGCAGCTGTTGCGCAAGTATGCCACCAATATGAAGTTCCGTTTGTTATTATTCGTGCACTTTCTGATATTGCTGGTAAAGAATCAAATGTTTCATTTGATCAATTTTTAGATCAAGCAGCTCTTCATTCTACAAACTTTATCGTAAAAGTACTAGAAGAGTTAAAGTAATGTAACAAAAAGGCAACTGTCTCATATAAAGAAAATACATACAGTTGCCTTTTCTTTATTGGCAAATAAGGGGGAGAACACGATGAATGTATATCGTGGAGTTCATGAGTTGATTGGCCATACACCAATCGTAGAAATTACTCGTTTTTCACTTCCGAAAGGAGTCCGTTTATTTGCAAAGCTTGAATTTTACAACCCAGGCGGAAGCGTTAAGGATCGTTTAGGAAGAGAATTAATTGAAGATGCGCTAGAAAAAGGGCTTGTTGCAGAGGGCGGAACAATTATTGAACCGACGGCTGGAAATACCGGCATTGGACTGGCACTTGCAGCGTTAGAACATGATTTACGCGTTATTGTTTGTGTACCAGAGAAATTTAGTATTGAAAAACAAGAAATAATGAAAGCGCTAGGTGCAAAGGTCGTGCATACACCGACTGAGCAAGGAATGACCGGCGCAATTGCAAAGGCAAAAGAATTAGTAAATGAAATACCGAATTCATACTCTCCAAGTCAGTTTGCGAATGAAGCAAACCCTCGTGCTTATTTCAAAACATTAGGTCCTGAACTTTGGGATGCATTGAATGGAGAAATTAACATATTTGTTGCAGGGGCAGGAACTGGCGGTACGTTTATGGGAACTGCGTCTTATTTAAAAGAGAAAAACATTGATATTAAGACGGTTATTGTAGAACCAGAAGGATCTATTTTAAATGGTGGTAAAGCTGGTTCACATGAAACAGAAGGGATTGGTCTTGAATTCATCCCGCCATTTTTAAAAACATCTTATTTTGATGAAATTCATACAATTTCTGATCGACATGCATTTTTACGAGTGAAAGAGTTAGCGCAAAAAGAAGGCCTTCTCGTTGGGAGCTCTTCAGGAGCGGCATTTCATGCAAGCTTACTTGAGGCAGAGAAAGCAGCACCAGGTACGAATATTGTAACGATTTTTCCTGATAGTAGTGAGCGCTATTTAAGTAAAGACATATACAAAGGATGGGAATAAAAAATGAGAGCAAAGACAAAATTAATTCATGGTATTCGCATAGGAGAACCTTCAACTGGATCTGTAAACGTACCGATTTATCAAACAAGTACGTATAAACAAGAAGCAGTTGGTAAGCATCAAGGATATGAATATTCACGTACAGGCAACCCAACACGTGCAGCTTTAGAAGAAATGATTGCAGTGTTAGAAAATGGTCATGCTGGATTTGCATTTGGTTCAGGGATGGCAGCTATTACAGCAACTATTATGCTATTCTCAAAAGGAGATCACGTCATTTTAACAGATGATGTTTATGGCGGTACGTATCGCGTTATTACAAAAGTACTAAACCGTTTCGGCATTGAGCATACATTTGTAGATACAACAAACCTAGAGGAAGTTGTAGAAGCAATTCGTCCAAATACGAAAGCGATTTATGTAGAAACACCAACGAACCCATTACTAAAAATTACTGATATTAAGAAAATATCTGCTCTTGCTAAAGAGAAAGATTTATTAACAATTATTGATAACACATTCATGACGCCATATTGGCAGTCGCCAATTTCTTTAGGAGCAGACATTGTGCTTCATAGTGCAACGAAATATTTAGGAGGACATAGTGACGTAGTTGCAGGCCTAGTAGTTGTAAATAGCCCGCAATTAGCAGAAGACCTTCACTTTGTACAAAACTCAACAGGAGGTATTCTTGGCCCACAAGATAGCTTCTTACTACTTCGTGGTTTAAAAACATTAGGAATTCGTATGGAAGAACATGAAACGAATTCACGTGCGATTGCCGAGTTTTTAAATAACCATCCAAAAGTAAATAAAGTATATTATCCAGGTCTTGAATCCCATCAAAACCATGAACTAGCAACAGAACAAGCAAATGGATTTGGTGCTATCATCTCATTTGATGTAGATAGTGCGGAAACGTTGAATAAAGTACTTGAGAAACTGCAATACTTTACACTTGCTGAAAGCTTAGGAGCAGTAGAAAGTTTAATTTCTATACCATCTCAAATGACACATGCATCAATCCCAGCAGATCGCCGTAAAGAATTAGGAATTACAGATACATTAATTCGTATCTCTGTCGGAATTGAAGATGGTGAAGATTTAATTGAAGATTTAGCACAAGCGCTAGCATAATAAAAATGCACTGCTAATGTAGAGCAGTGCATTTTTATTATATTAATTTGTGAAACATTTCACAAATTAGACATACACAAATGAAATGATTTCATGTATATTGAATTCATGAAATGTTATTCACGAATAAACTTGTGAAATATTTCACAAACAATGAGATTCATGTAGGACGGTAACTCTATTTTTTTTTCGCTAATCGGGACTTTTTATGACCTATAGGGACTTATAAAGTCCAGAATAGCAGAATAGGAGGAAATTTACATGGTAGTCAAAGAGAAAGTTGTAAATGAAATGCAAGAGGTAAAAGAGATGATTGATACGTTAGTAGATAACGGTCAAAAAGCTTTACAAGCATTAGAAAGTTTTACACAAGAGCAAATTGACAACATTGTTCATGAAATGGCGCTTGCGGGTGTCGATCAACATATGCCGCTTGCGAAGTTGGCTGTTGAAGAAACGGGCCGTGGCGTATATGAAGATAAATGCATTAAAAATATTTTTGCCACTGAATATATTTGGCATAGTATAAAGAAAGATAAAACGGTAGGAATTATTCATGAAGATCCTCATGAAGAAATAATAGAAATCGCAGAACCTGTCGGTGTAGTAGCTGGGGTAACGCCAGTAACGAACCCAACATCGACAACAATGTTTAAAGCATTAATCGCGATAAAAACGAGAAATCCAATTATTTTCGCATTTCATCCTTCTGCACAAAACTGTTCCGTTGCAGCGGCAAAAACAGTATATGATGCAGCAGTGAAAGCTGGTGCACCAAAGCATTGTATTCAATGGATTGAAAGACCTTCTGTGGAAGCAACGAAACAATTAATGAACCATGATGGTGTCGCACTCATTCTAGCAACTGGAGGGGCTGGTATGGTGAAATCGGCTTATTCTACTGGTAAACCGGCGCTAGGTGTAGGGCCAGGTAATGTACCATGTTATATAGAGAAATCGGCACATGTAAAACGTGCTGTTAATGATTTGATTTTATCGAAAACATTTGATAACGGTATGATTTGTGCGTCAGAACAAGCCATCATTGTAGATAAGGAAATCTATAATGATGTTAAAGCAGAAATGATTGCAAATAATTGTTATTTTGTAACAGAGGAAGAGAGAAAGAAATTAGAAAAGCTTGTTATTAATGAAAATACATGTGCAGTAAATAGTGATATTGTTGGGAAATCAGCACAGTATATTGCTGAATTAGTAGGAATTACTGTACCTGAACATACAAAAATGCTTGTAGCTGAAATTAAAGGCATCGGAGCAGCGTATCCACTATCTCGTGAGAAACTGAGCCCAGTGTTAGCTTGTGTAAAAGCAAATTCATTAGAAGAAGGATTTACATATTGCGAAGAAATGTTAGAGCTTGGTGGCCTAGGGCATTCAGCGGTTATCCATTCTACAAATAAAGAAGTACAAAAACAATTTGGGTTACGTATGAAAGCCTGCCGTCTCATTGTAAATGCACCTTCATCACAAGGTGGAATTGGTGATATATATAATGGATTTATTCCATCACTTACGCTTGGTTGTGGCTCCTACGGGAAAAACTCAGTTTCCCAAAACGTAACGGCGACTCATTTATTAAATATAAAAAGGTTGGCAAATAGAAAAAAGAATATGCAGTGGTTCAAATTACCACCCAAAATTTATTTTGAAAAACATGCGACAGCATATTTAGCAAACATGCCTAACATTTCCCGCGCATTTATTGTAACGGATCCAGGGATGGTTGAGCACGGTTATGTAGATACAGTTACGCACTATTTGCGTAAGCATACAAATGATGTGAAAGTTGAAGTTTTCTTTGAAGTTGAGCCAGATCCATCAGATGAAACTGTATTTAAAGGTGCGGACATGATGAAAAGCTTTAAACCAGATGTAATTATCGCGCTTGGTGGCGGTTCAGCTATGGATGCAGCAAAAGGGATGTGGCTATTCTATGAGCACCCAGAAACGACATTCTATGGAATAAAACAGAAGTTTTTAGATGTAAGAAAACGTACATGTAAGTATCCGAACTTGGGAAGTAAAGCACAATTTGTTGCCATTCCAACAACATCAGGGACGGGATCAGAAGTGACGCCATTTGCGGTTATTACAGATAAGAAAAATAATATTAAATACCCGCTTGCGGATTATGAATTAACACCAGATGTAGCGATTGTTGATCCGCAATTTGTAATGACAGTACCACCTCATGTGACGGCAGATACTGGTATGGACGTATTAACACATGCAATTGAAGCGTATGTGTCTGTTCTGGCAAATGACTATACTGATGGTTTAGCATTAAAAGCAATTGATCTCGTATTTAAATATTTACCGAGAGCATATAAAGATGGAAATGATGAAGAAGCACGAGAAAAAATGCATAATGCTTCCGCAATCGCAGGGATGGCATTTGCAAATGCTTTCCTAGGTATTAATCATAGTTTAGCGCATAAAATTGGACCGGAATTCCATATTCCGCATGGACGTGCGAATGCAATTCTTATGCCGCACGTAGTTCGCTATAATGCTATTAAGCCAAGAAAACACGCATTGTTCCCAAAATATGAGCACTTTGTGGCTGATGAACGCTATGCACATATTGCGAGAATGCTCGGGCTTCCAGCAAGCTCAACAGCGGAAGGTGTGGAATCACTTGTCCAAGCAATTATTGAGCTTGGAAAAAGCTTAAATATAAATATGAGTATTGCAGGACAAGGAGTTGCTAAAGACCAATTTGAAGGAGTTGTTGGATTATTAGCAGAAAGAGCTTTTGAAGATCAATGTACAACAGCTAATCCAAAATTACCGCTCATTTCAGAGCTGAAAGAAATCTATATGGAAGCATATAAAGGCGTATAATAGATAAAAAAGAGCCGCGAGTAAGCGGCTCTTTTTTACTTTGGAAAACATCTCCCAGATTGGTTCTATTTACTTGTCTTTAAGCTTGATAGAATGTGATAAAGTGAGGATGGGAGTGATAAGCAGATGAAAGAATTACAAGAAAAAATAGCAGATTATACCCGGTTTGCACAAGTACTTTTAGCTATAAGTACATTTTTAATGATCGGTTTATTAATTCCAAGTGGAATAAAAAGTATGGTACAGTCTTTTGTTATGATGGGGAATATTATTGTATTTTTAGTTCTTGCTTTTTTCTTCTTTAAGCGTGTTAGAACGATGCGTGATCAATTAGAGGAGAGCGAATATGAAGAAAATTGTTAAATAGGGCGCTACGAAAAGAAGAAATCTTTTTGTAGCGTTTTTTCATTTTTGTAGAAAATGTATGCGTTTCATATTGACAATGATAATCCTTATCAATTAAAGTAGAATAGTAGTTAATGATTATTATTATCAATTAGAGGTGAAAGAATGAACAAATCTATTACGCTGTTCACAGCGATCTTATCTATTTTTTTCTTATTAATAGGTTGCAGTGCAAAAGAAAACGAAAAAGCATCCGCAACAAAAACAGACAAAGGAACAGACAAAATCGAAATTACCGATCTCTCAGACAGAAAGATAACATTCAATAAAGTTCCTGAAAGTTTTGCTACGTTGAGTATGGGAGACATGGATATTATTCATGCTTTAGGTGGAAAAATAGTAGGTCGTCCGGATACAAAATTAACTCTCCCAGAGGAATTAAAGAAAGCACAAGTAATCGGGAATGCACATCAACCGAATTTTGAGCAAATTGCTAGTTTAAAACCGGATGTACTTGTTGCTAACAATGGATTCCAAAAGAACATTCCAACGGTCGAAGGACAAGGAACAAAAGTAATCATTTCTTCAGCCAACTCTGTAAAAGATATTCAAAAGGGTATTGAAATGTATGGAACAGTAATGAAGAAAGAAGATAAAGCAAAAGAGCTTAACAAAAAAATTAATGATCAAATGAAGAAATATGAGAAAAAGAGTGACGTTAAAGCGTTGCTAGTTTATGGAGCACCAGGCACTTATTTAGCAGCATTACCAACATCTCTATCAGGGGATATTTTAGAAAAAACAAGCGGGAAAAATATCGCAGCTAGTTTTCCAGAAATGAAAGAGTATCCGCAATATGCACAGCTAAGTGTAGAACGTATTATTGAAGCAAATCCAGATGTGATTTATTTAATTACACATGGAGATCCCAATAGTGTGAAAAAAGCATTTGAAGGCGAAATGATGAAAAATGAAGCATGGAAAAATTTAGATGCAGTAAAACAAAATCGTGTAGTTATTTTACCACCAGATTTATTTGGATCAAATCCTGGGACAAAAGTTACAGAAGCGATGGACTTTATGTATAAAAGTATACAAGATGTAAGGAAATGATAAGTATGGAGAGTAGTGAAATATTAAGAGAAAAGGAACATCCTTTTGCGAGAAAAAGGTGGATAATAACAGTTACTTTAGTCGTATTAACTGTTCTAGGTCTTTTTTATGGCCTTTTTGCAGGGAGCTTATCTTTTTCTTTACGAGACATTATAGAAGGTATACAAGATGAAGGTTCGACAGTTCATCGAATTGTATGGGATCTTCGTATACCGAGAGTGCTCGTTGGTTTTATAGTAGGAACGTGTTTAGCTGCATCAGGAGCATTATTGCAAGGGGTTATGAGAAATCCTCTTGCAGATCCTGGAATTATCGGAGTTTCATCAGGAGCAGGTCTTGTAGCAATTATAATCATGATTTTATTTCCTCAACATATGGCATTCTTACCACTAGGAGCGTTTTTAGGAGCTTTTATTACAGCAATGGTCATTTACGCACTATCATGGCAAAAGGGGGCGCCACCTTCACGAATTGTATTAGTAGGTGTTTCAATAAACGCATTAATTGGTGCAGCGACTTCAGCGCTAATGTTATTACATAGCGACAAAGTACAATCAGTTTTACCGTGGTTAGCTGGTGGTATTGGTGGTGTTAGTTGGGCACATTTAAATATGATTATTTACTATGCGATATTCGCTATTATATTAGCTTTCTTCGGTATTAAACATATTCGAGTATTAATGCTTGGGGATGAAATGGCAAAATTATTAGGGTATAACGTGGAAAGAAGTCGATTTTATTTAATAGTAGTAAGTACAATGTTAGCTGGAATAGCAGTTAGTGTTTCTGGTCTTATTGGATTTGTCGGTCTTGTTGTACCGCATATGTTACGTTTATTAGTTGGAAATGACTATAAATATTTACTGCCATTATCATGCCTTGGCGGTGGGATATTACTTGTTTTTGCGGATGCGATAGCTCGAAGTTGGTTCGATCCAATCGAATTGCCTGTTGGTATTTTATTGTCCTTCTTAGGTGGTCCGTTCTTCTTATATTTAATCCATAGAGGAGGAAAACAACGTGATTTCCGTTAACAAAGTGTTTTACGCACATTCTGAAAGATTTCAAATGCAAAATATGAATGTACATATTAAAGCTGGAGAAATCGTTAGTTTAATCGGCCCGAATGGATCGGGGAAATCTACTTTGCTTCGTTTAATAGCACGGCTACTTAAACAAAGCGAAGGAGACATCATTTTAGATGGGGAAAATATTTATACGATGAAGAGTGCAGATGTAGCGAAGCAATTAGCGATGTTACCACAAATGCACGATCATCAATTAGATTTAACAGTGAAAGAACTAATAGAGTTCGGAAGAGGTCCTCATAAATCATGGAGTAGTCGCTTAAATAAAGAAGATGAAGAAATTGTTGATTGGGCATTGTCTGTTACAAAGCTTGAAGGGTATGAATATCGTCTTTTACAATCCTTATCAGGAGGAGAAAGGCAACGTGCTTGGATTGCAATGACGCTTGCACAACGCACAAATGTCTTACTATTAGATGAACCAACAACCTTTTTAGATATCGTCCATCAGTTAGAAGTAATGGAACTTGTTAAACGATTAAACGAAGAGTTTGGTATGACGATTGTAATGGTTTTACATGATATTAATCAAGCGGCTCAATATAGCGATCGTTTACTCGTATTAAAACAAGGGAAGATTCAGTATGATGGCGTACCAGAAGAAGTACTATGTCATCAAATGTTTCAGCGTGTATTTGGAATTGAAGTTGATATATTCCAAGGGAGTGACAAGCCATTTTTTACACCGAAACGAATTTGTGAAAAGGGAGAAGAGAGATGCAAACAGACGAGCGTATTACCACTGAGTTAGTAAGGGAATTTGTTATGGCAGCTCACGGAGATCTAGAAAGAGTACAGGAGCTTTTGGCCGAATCATCGAGCTTACTTCATGCTTCTTATAATTGGGGTGGCTCAGATTGGGAAAGTGCCTTAGGAGCAGCGGCCCATGTAGGCCGTAAAGATATTGCTCTTTATTTACTGGAAAAGGGAGCTCGGATGGATATTTTTGCAGCAGCTATGCTGGGTGAACTTGAAGTCGTACAAGCCATTTTAGTAGCACAACCAGAAGCATTACGTGCATCTGGCCCACATGGCATCTCTCTTCTTCAACATGCACGAATGGGTGGAGAAAAAGCTCAGCGTGTATTTGAGTACTTAACAGTGCTTTCTTAATGACCGCAAAGTTCTTATGTGCGGTAAACTTTCCACTCAAAGGATTGGAAGGTTTACCGCCCGTTAGAACGGGATAAGTATCTAGTATATTTGAAAATCCTACACCCCCTCAATTGTAGTTTTCTTTATACTAGTTATGATATGGATGCAGTAGACACTCTTTTGTCTACTGCTTTTTTTTGATATAATACACTTTTATAAGATTGAATTTTCTTTCTTTTTGGTAACTTTCTTGATATGAATTATTCAACACTTACGTAGTTTGAAATATGTTGTTATGTAATGAGGTTCAAAATGATGGGAGTGAATAAAAGAGTGTTCCATACAGATCGCTTACAATTTCGCAAATATACAATGGATGATTTACCATTTTATGCTTCTTTATGGGGGGATGAGAAGGTAATGCGCTATATTGGAAATGGAACGTTAAAAACATTTATGCAATGTAAAAAAAGTTTGGAGGAGAGGGTACTTCCAAATTATAAAAATGGTCTCGGTTTATTTGTAATGATTGAAAAGGAAACAGGGATAAGAATTGGTCATGCAGGACTTGTCAAGCAGACGGTAGATGGAAAAGAGGAAATTGAGATTGGCTATTGGCTACTTCCTAAATATTGGGGGAAAGGGTATGCGAAAGAGGCTGCGGCGGCTTTTCGAGACTATGGTTTTCAAGCATTACAAATGAATAAATTAATTTCACTTATTAATCCGAACCACCCAGCTTCAATATTTGTTGCTAGAAAAACAGGGCTTAGTTATGAGAAAACAACTTCATTTCATGAGATGGAAGTTCTCGTTTATTCCATTAAGCGGGTTGGATGAAAAAAGGTGAATTGCATTTTTTGGAGAATGGTATATAAAAAATAAAGGGAGGGATTACATGTATATTTATCATAATGGATTAATTATTCGTGAAGGAACGAATGGAGTGCCAGCATATGCGATTAAGACATTATTTGAAGATGCTGGCTGGAGTAATGATAATATCCCTTCTTGGCAAATTGAAAAGTTTACGATTGCATTTGAAAATTCAACATGGGCTTTCACAATTTGGGATGAAGAAGAAATGGTCGCGATGGTTAGAGTGATTTCTGATCAAATCATGGTTGCTAACATAGTAAATTTAGTTGTGAAGTGTGAGTATAGGGGGAAAGGGTTAGGTAAGAAACTTGTAGCTCTTTGTTTACAAAAGCTTCCGCATGGCGATTGGTTTGCGCATACGTCCGCTAACAATTTTGATTTTTATAGAAGTTGTGATTTTGAAGTAAGAGAGTTATCAAGAAATGGAACATGTGCGTACTATGGGTATCAAGTGGCCAAAGAGGAAGGGCATCGATAACTTATAAGGTAATAAAGAAAAAGGATTGCTATTTTAATAATATAAACTGAACTGAGACTCATTTTGTGATAAAATAAAAGAAAATTCAGTTTATTAAACGGGGGATAAAAATGAATGTAAAAGTTGGGGATATATTTAAATACGAAAGAAGATTTACCGAGGAAGAAGTTTTTGAATTTGCAAATATTACAGGCGATAAAGGTAGACATCATATGGAATATGATGAGAATGGAAGATTAATGGTCCATGGTTTATTGACTGCTAGCATTGGGACGAAAGTAGGCGAAGAGTTACATTACATAGCGAGGGAATTAGTAAGTGAGTTTATTAGACCAGTTTTTACAGGGGATACGGTTACTTGTGAATTAACTTTAACAAATATTGAGCAAATGGAAGGATATAAAAAAGTTTCAATTGAGTCAGTTTATCGCAATCAACATGAAAAGACCGTACTAGTTGGGACGAGTTATGGAATTATAAGGGGATAAAAAAGAAGCCTGTTACGAAACAGGCTTCTTTTTTATCGTTTAGTAAACACGTTTTCGATTTTCCGCATGACTAGAGATAAGTAATAATGCAGATTCTTCACCTATATTGCGAACAATATGAGGAACGCATGCATTCCAAGAGAAAGAATCACCTTCTTCTACAATCGCAATATCTTCTCCATGTTGAACTTCTAGTTTTCCGCGTAATACAAGATGACACTCTTCACCTTCATGAGCATTTGGTGAGTTTTCTTTCGGGAATCCGGCAGAAATTTCTACTAGAGATAGGCGGAGACCACCTTGCTCCGCAACATGCTCAATTCTTTGTTCATCTTTTCCATACACACTGTATTTACGCTCTTCTTTTTTTACAATTTTCAAACGATCTTTTTGTTCTAACAATAAATATGGAAGGGGGACATTTAAAAAATTAGCGATCATTTCTAAAGTTGAGATAGATGGTGATGTTTTATTGTTTTCAACCTGACTCATAAAGCCTTTAGAAAGACCTGTTCCTTCACAAATTTGGGCAATCGTAATTCCTCTACGTTGACGAATTTCACGAATCGCAGAACCGATATTCATAAAATCATGCTCCTTTTTGTAAACAACTATTTGTATCATAGCAAAAAAAAAATATTTTTTCTCATGAAAAATGAATTGACGAATAAAAATAATTAGTGTATGTTTTGTAATGTAAATAAAAGTTTTGTATAACAAAACTATAAAGGAGAGAAAGAAATGAATCAACATATTGGTAACTTAATTATTCGTATCGTGTTAGGGGTAACGTTCTTTATGCACGGTTTAACAAAATTCCAATCAGGAATTGACAATATTGCAGGGTGGTTTACAAGCATTGGCTTACCAGGAGGACTTGCATACGGTGTAGCAACAGTTGAATTAGTTGGAGGTCTATTGTTAATTCTAGGTTTAGGCGTAAGGTATATTGGCTTATTATTTGCACTTGTTATGGTTGGAGCGATTGTGAAAGTAAAATGGTCAGCTGGTTTGTTAGGAGACGGGAAAAATCCTGGATTTGAGTTAGAACTTGCATTATTAGCGATGGGTGCTTACTTATTTGTTGCGAAAGCTAATGGTTTTGTAGATAATTTCTTAAAAGAGAAAATGTTAAAGAAGAATTAATTAAAATGGGGGTATAACAAAATGGGCTTTCCACTTCATCCCGAAACAACACTTGGGGTTGTTCATTTATATGTATCAAATTTAAAGAAATCGCTAGAGTTTTATACAGAAGTATTGCGTATGAAGGTACTGGAAGAAAAAAGTACAATCGTTACGTTTGGTAATGAGGACAATGAGCCACTTCTCATAATAGAAGAAAAGGAAGACGCTCTTCCGAAGCAAAGAGGTCGAACTGGTTTATATCACTATGCAATTTTATTACCAAACAGACAAGACTTAGCAAATATTCTTCGTCATTTTGTTGAGAGAGTACACCCATTACATGGTGGGGCTGACCATTACTTTAGTGAAGCTCTTTATTTAGCTGATCCAGATGGAAACGGGATTGAAATTTATCATGATCGCCAAAAAGAAGTTTGGCATGATGAAAATGGAGAGCTACCATTTGTTAGTAACCCGTTAGACGGCGAAGGATTATTACAGCAAGGAAGTACATGGAATGGGTTCCCGGCTGGTACTGTGATGGGGCACATTCATTTACATGTAGCTGACTTAGAAGAAGCGAAACATTTCTATGTTGATGGCCTTGGTTTTGATGTAACGATTCCAGCTCGTAATGGAGCGTTGTTCGTATCAGCAGGTGGTTATCATCACCATGTCGGTTTAAATACATGGCAGGGTGAAGGTATACCACCACAAATGCCAAATTCCGTTGGTTTGAAATATTTCACAATTGTACTAGCAGATGAAAAACAAAAAGAGCAAGTGTGTGAAAGTTTAAAATATATTGGCGTAGTTGCTACGTATAAAGATGGAATATTACAGGCCAAGGATCCGTTTGGACATTGTATACATTTTAAAGTGAAAGGAGAAGCCTAAAAAGGCTTCTCTTTTTTCACTTTCTTATAATAGCTTTTTCATTTTGTAAAAATAGTTCATCAAATTGCTTTGCAAGGTCAAAATCTAGTTTCGTTAAACCTTTTGCATTCCATGATGACAAAGTAATAATGACTGCTTTATACTGGATAAGGATAAATGGGTGGTGATTATGTTCTTCTGATAGTTTGGCGGCTTCAGAGACAAATTCGACTCCTTTTAAGTAGTCGGAAAACATATATTTTCTTTCAATCCATTTTTCATCTTTCACTGTCCATTTATCCAGCTTTGTTAATTCCTCTTGTACTTCTTCATTAGTTAATCGTAGCATCATTTTTCACATCCTTTACCTGCAGTAACGCAAGACCATTGTTAATAAGACGTGTTACAGATTCTTCAGTTGTGAAAGTAGAAAGTTGTTGTAATAATGCTGCTGATGCTTCGTGTCCTTTGTTATGTTCTAAAAGCAATTCTAAAATTTCAAGACGAAGCAACCATTCTTTCGGATGAAATTTATTTAATACTTCTTGAATAGCTATTAATTGATCAGTATGAGTATCGTGTAAAATACTATCGTTACGTATATCTCGAACTGTTTGATACATACGTTCAAGCTTATTCAGTACAAGTGGATCAGGCGTTTCTTGTACTTCTTCATTCATCGGGAAAAATGCAGCCGCATCTGCCGCTCCTGGGAATACAGAAGTGATTTGTGAGCCGACAGCCATATCAAATGCTCCCCATGAAGGATCAAATAATAAGCGATCTTTATGAGTAACTGCACAATTTATAAAGGAGATAAGAGCAATTTTTTTATCATTTTTTACAATGTCTGTTACTGTTCCTTTTACATGAATGCCACTTGCAAAAGTAAAATCTGCACTGCTTCCAATTGTAATGCCTAATGATTGTAATTGTTCTTCTGTACAATTTTCTAATGCAATATCTCCATCTAGTAATCCGATTGGTGTCCCGAATCCATCGCTGTGCACAGATGTAGAATGATTTGCTAGTTGTTTATTATGAATTGCTAATGCAGTTGGTGAGCTTGTTCGTGTGTAAATAACTTCACCAGTATCATTTTTAATTGTCTCTGTAAATGTACCCGTAATTTGTAATCCACTACTTAGCTCAGTTGTAGCATGATTTTCGGAGCGGATTGCTTTTTCTAATCCTTCTGTTCCACCTGTTTTAAATGCCATCGTTGTAGAGAACTGCTCAAGGGCCTCAGTCAATTCTTCAAATGATTCACAAACAAATAGCTGTGGTTGCATTTTTGTTACATCATAAGTTGTCCCGGTGCAAGCTTCAATTGAGAATGGGACTTTCTTTACAGCGTTTGTTAAGCAATGCTTACTTTCACCGACAGAGGAAAGGAGACCAGCACCGTAAATTTTCGGATCATTTATATTGCCTATTAAGCCGTATTCCACTGTCCACCAGAATAAACGTGAAATTTGTTCTGCTTCTGATAAACCAGAAACTAAGTTTTGTTTTTCGATTACAGCATTTTCAGCAACTGTAACTTCTTCAGGTGTAGAAGTAGGGCTTTCTTTTACGATCGTTAATGTACGAACGGCTTCAAAAGCATCATGTTCTTCTTTTGTGGAGAAAGCTTTCGCTCCAATTTGTCCAAAGCGTTTCACATATTTTGCATATGTAGAATCAAGCAAAATCGGTGCGTGGCCTGCAGCTTCATGAACGATATCAGGAGCGGGTGTATACTCGATATTTTCTACTTTACGAATATCTGTTGCGATTGGTAGTAATCCATGCCCCTGAAAATCGAAGAATGCGACGCCGGGAATAAGTCCGTCAATCGTTACGGCACCCCAGCCGCTTGGTGCTAAACAGTCATTCATTTCTTCTACTTTTGGAATTGCATCTATATTAATACCAGATGATTGTAGTCCGTTAACATAGGATGGATGAGCAACATCTTTTAAGAAGCTATGGTTTTGTCTCATAATGTAACGCCAAACAGCGTGATTCACCGGTGTGTATTGATCATAATGCTGTGTGGATACGAATGGTTTTAAATGTGATGGAATTTCTTTTTTCTTTGTCATTTAGACGTCCTCCTTTTTCTCTATAAAAATGAATACCAGTTTTGTATAGCTTGTACCACCTCCTTTCAGAATTGTAAGCGCTTATAAAATTTTATCATAACATTCGAAATTCTTTAACAACTGTTTGCGTGAGAAATAGAAAAATCCCCTATCGGAAAATCCGATAGGGGCGAAAAAATCGCGGTACCACCCTATTTGTAAGTGAAAATATACTTACATCTCAACTAATGATAACGGAAAAATCCCGTCTTTTCCTTCATGCATAAAAGCACTACGAAAAAGAAGCTCCAGAATTGTAATTCGTACTTATATATGTGCTAATTCCCACCGACCATTAGCTCTCTGAAACAGGGATACAAGATACTACTGCGATTCTTTCAACGCGTATATATGAAGTTATTTAAAAGGGAAGGACGCAAAAAAGCCCCTATCGGAAAATCCGATAGGGACGATAAAAATCGCGGTACCACCCTATTTGTAAACAATTAATTGTTTACCACTTACTTTAAGATAACGGAAAGATCCGTCTTTCTCTTCATGCATAAAAAGCATTACGGGAAAGAAGCTCCAGAATTGTAATTCACGCTTGTATATGTACTGATTCGCACCAACCATCAGTTCTCTGAGACAGGGATATAAGTCGCTACTAGTATTCCTTCAAAGCCGATATATAATTCGTTCAACTAAACTATGTTTTGTATTATAAAACTATATTTAAAAGCTTGTCAACAATAATTTTATTATTTCACTTCTAAATCGACGTTTAAATTAGATTTATTTCCAGCTGCATCGGTTGCTACAATATGAATTGTATTCTTTCCTTGTTGTAATTGACTACGATCGAAATAAATTTCATAGTTTTTCTCCCAAGGATTTAGGTATGCACTTTCCCATGCTCCATTTCCGTTAATTTCATACTGTATCGTTACGGGATGTCCTGGAGCAACCCATCCGGATTCTGCCATCCAATCCAAAAGTATATCATCTACTTTACCTCTAATTACGAGGTTTTCTTGATCTACTTCAGACGATAATTTCGGTGCAGTACGATCGACAAACACAGCTCCTGTCTGTTTCGTTTCTCCACCAGAGTTAGAAGCAACAGCTTCGATTTGGTATAAGCCATCAGGTAGAGGAGATCCGTCGGTTTTCGTACCATTCCATTTGAAAGATTTATAACCAGGTGTTTCGTTTTTACCTTGATGTATCATGCCTTGATATGTTACACGGTCTTTCGTAATTAAATTAGCGTGAAATGTTACATCCTCCACTGGTGTAACTAAATAGTAATTGATCAGGTTGTCATCTAGTATTCCATCATTATTTGGACTAAAAGTAGAATTAACGATTTCAAGACCATCAATACGTTTGTATTCTTTCGGATCAATGCTAAACGTAAATGGAATACGCATTTCTTCAGTCTTACCTTGCTCTTTCACATATAGATTTCCCGTATATACACCTTGTGGTAAGGAGCTATCTACATTAATAGTAAAAGGCTTTTCGATGTTACTATTAGGTTTCACACTAATAGAAGAAGAGAAAGAAGTCTGGACTTTTGTTTTTGTATCTAGTAATTCAATGCGAGTTGAAAAGTTTTTCTTTTTGTTAGAAAGATTTTGTAATGTAATATTTTGTGTTAACTTCACTTTGCCGCTATTAGGTTTAATAAGACCGAAACTTACATTGTTAGGTTTCACTAATGCATCTGTTTGGGCTGCTTTTGGAATGTTAATTAAACCAGATCCTTGTGCCATGACAGGATATGTATTTTCATTGACATCCTTTAATGTTTTTGCAGTGTTGGCAAGAGCTGCTTTCAATTGTTCTGTCGTCCAATCAGGATGCATTTGACGCAGCAGGGCAACGGCTCCCGCCACTTGTGGCGCAGCCATACTTGTTCCGTTGTGAGATTCATAGCCACCTCTCGGCACTGTACTAGTAATTTGTACTCCAGGTGCAACAATATCAGGCTTTATTAGCCAACTACCTTGTGATGGTCCTCTTGAACTAAAGTTACCAATAAGTTCTGTTTGCTTTGGTTGTCCAATTTTTATATTTTTCTTTCGTTTTGTAATTAAAGTTTTTAACTCTTCGCCATTTGTATTTGATAGTTGCATAACTGGAAGAGCTACATCTTCACGTACAAAATATTCGGGCATAAGATTAATTTCTTTTTCGTTAGAAATTAGTAGCACGCCAAGAGCGCCAGCTTGTTTCGCTTGTTCTGCTTTTACTAACGTGCTTGAAGTTCCTTGTAAAACAAGGGCGAACTTACCTTTCACATCTTGTTTAGCGTAATCACTTGAATTACCGTAGCCAACATATACAAGCTGAGCATCGTTGCCTACTTGGAAATCTGATTTTGATAACGGTAATCCTTGGTAAGATTTATTGGAACCAGCTACTTGGAATGTTGGAAATGGAATAGAAACAGTAGATGCACCAACAGAGATGACACTACTTGCGTTACCAGGAGCGTCAACAGACCAAGGTTTTGGTCCATCATTTCCATTTGAGACGACTGCAGTAACACCAAGTTTTGCTGCGCGTTCTAACGTCATTGTTACAGGTTGATCAGGTACATTCAAATCTTGACCAAGAGATAGATTTAAAACATCGGCACCATCTTGAATAGCTCGCTCAATACCTTGAATAATATCATCGGTCGTACCGGTACCACCATCATTCATGACACGGTAAGCGAGTATAGAAGCATTCGGAGCAATCCCCTTTATTTTTCCGTTACCCGCAATAATTCCAGCAACATGGGTACCGTGGACATTTCCATCCATCGGATCATTATCTTCATCGACTGTATCATAGCCACCGATATAATTTGCTTGTAAATCAGGATGGGTATAGTCGACACCTGAATCGATAATAGCGACTTTCATCCCTTTCCCATCAAGGGGTATACCAGTTGGATCTTTTAAATTCCAAGCTTCAGGTGCACCAACTGTAGGGCCTCCTACGTTTGGTGTTTCTTGATCTGCTAGGCTTTTTGACGTTTCATGTAATTTATATGTTAAGTTCGGATAAATTGCTTTTACTTCAGGTAAAGAAGCTAGAGCGGCAATTTGATCCCCTGGGATAGAAATAGAAAATCCAGAAAATAACGTACTATACGTTTCTTTTATGGTTGCTTTCGGTGCTTTTTCTTTTATTTTCTTTGTTGTATCCTCTTGTGCTTTTTTTAGTTGTGCATGGTATGATTGCACATTGCTATTTTGTAGGTCCGGAGCATGTTGAATGTTACTTTGTGAAGCGAGTGGAGCATGTTGCAATTCTACAATAACTGAAATTTCTTTTGATGTTTTTGTTTCAACATTTTGCGCGATTTTGTTTTCTCCCCATTGTTCAATATTTGCTTTTAAATGTGGACTAAATTGCTTCTCTTTTTGCAGTGATTCAGCATGGGCGCTTAATGCTCCAAAGCTCGAAAAGACGAGCGCCATACTTAATAGTGTTGATGTAGTTTTCTTCATTGAAACTCCCTCTAATAAAAGTGCTAATTTTCCGAAAATAAATATTGCATTTTTATCGTTAATTATAGGTACGGATGTTGGCTAAACTATCCATTCGAAATAATTCATACCAATCCTCTTTGAATTGAAAATTTCTTGGGAAATTTTTTGGGATTATGTCGAATAGCTAAAATTTGCATATAGTAAGCGGAATATGAGGAATGCTAAAGGGGAAAATGGGGGTGCTACATGAAAAGGTTTATAGTAAGTGGAATCGTGATTTTGTTCCTTTTTTTCTGTTCAAGTTCTATTACTAGCGCAGAAAACAATGGAGTGAAAGTTGCCTTTATTCGTAATCATAATCTATGGATTAAAGTCGGTGAAAAAGAAAAACAAATTACAAAAGGAGAGTACATAACAGGGCCGAAATGGTCACATAATGGAGAATGGCTTGCATATGCAAAAGGAAAGAAGCGAAACCACTTTGAACTGTATCGGCTAAAAGATGGAAAGAAAGTTAGACCATCTCAATCAGAAGCATCGAATTATCAATGGTCACCAACAGAGAATATAATTGCATTTGTATTTGCACGCACATTAAATACATTTGATGCTGAAAAAAAGAAAGCAGATTTTGAAAACGTAGCTAATGGTGTAGGTGACTATGCATGGTATCCTGATGGTAAGAAGTTTCTTGTATCATCAGAAGCGTACTTGCTTCCAACAGGATGGACAGGTGCTCAGTTATATGAAATACAAAAGGATGCAAATATGAATCCTCATAAGATGAAGCATTTATATGCACTACCGAATGAGCATGATGACTTTTTGGCATTAGTTGGAAGTGGATTTAATTGGTCGCCAGATCAAAAATGGATTTCGTTTTTGGCAGTACCAACAGCTTCTTTGTCAGCTGATAGTAATACCCTTTGCTTAATTCGATCAGACGGCAGTCGTTTTGAAACAGTAGATCAAATGTTATTAAACACACAATGGTTCAAATGGGCGCCATCAAAAAATATATTAGCCTATATTGAAGGAAGCGGGAGAGTTGCTTTAGAGAATAAGCATTTAAAAATAAAAGAATTGCCGGCTCTCCAGCAAAATACATTTACTCCAAAAGGCTATGTTGATTGGGATTTCACATGGAAGAACGAGAATGTAATTATCGTTTCAAGGGCAAAGGAAGCAGAGCTATCGGTCCCTCTAGAAAAAAGGCCACTACCATCTTTATATGAAATAAATAGTACAACAGATGAACAACATCAAATTACAAAGCCATCCAATAGCCAAGGCGATTATAACCCTATTTTTAGTAAGAAAAGCAACCAATTAATGTGGCTCCGTTCAAATCGTAAGAAAGCTGATGTATGGCTTGCTCATAACGATGGAAAACATGAAAAGAAATGGATTGAAAATATAGATGTACCAGAGTGGTATTATGAGAAATGGAATTGGGAAGATGTCGTTTCGGTTAAAGACGAGTAAAAAAACCTGCCTGAAATATAATTTCCAGGTAGGTTTTTCAATGTTATTTATGTGTTTTATTTGGTTTTTTTTTCGCAGGGTTTCCGTTCCCTTGGCGCTTTCTATTTTGTTCATCTTTTGCTTGTTTTTCATGTAATGTATCTAAAAAGTCATTTGAGTTACTCATTTTTATATCTCTCCTTTTTTCATTGCGTCCTAGTTACTATAACCATTTAGGAGGATAATCATGAGATAAAAGTTAAGCGCTTAGTTTTCTTCGGTAGTATAAGTAAAATAGTCCATACGTAATGAATAACATAAGTAAAACTTGTAACTCTACATTTTCTTTTAAAATAGTTGCGACAGAAGATGGTAAGTAAGGTGATGTATCGCTCGTTCCTAAACCTAACCATTTGTTTAAGAGGTTAATGATACAAAATATGAAAACACCGGACCAGCTTGCGATAATTGCTTTTTGTTTAATTTTTGTTTCACGCTCATCATCTGTAATCCAAGGATTAGCAGTTTTATCACTATTAAAAAAGCCATTTATGTATCCCCATATGATCATTCCCATAAAGACGATAATCCATTTCATATTTGTAATCCTCCTCTTCTTGTAAAAAATATTTTACATATATAATTGTAATATTTTCCAAATGTTGATGTCAAACACTTTTTACATTCTACTTTTTAAAATAGCAGGAGTAAAGAAAAAAATAGGGAAGAAATATGTGAGAACATTTTCTAGTGAGAGGAAGAGGAGAATGAAACTTATTTTTGTTCGGCATGGTGAAGGTGAACATACGAAAGATTTACCATTAAGTTTACAAGCAGTGAATCCGCCATTGACGGGCGTGGGAAAGAAGCAGGCTGAATTGCTTCAGTGCGATGTACCATTACAAGAAAAGGATATATTAATCGCTAGTCCTACACTTCGAACTTTACAAACTGCGACAATATGGAGTGCGGAAGTTGCTTGTCAAAAAATTGTTCACCCATATATATCCCCGCGAATTTTTCCTTATCGGGAATCCGCCAAAACATTACCGTGCGATCAATTGTTAGATCGAAAGATAATACAAAACTTATTTCCACATTTTTCATTAGAAGAAAGTAGAAATGAATTGTTATGGAATGAGGGAGTCAATATCATCTTGGAGATGGAATTTCAGCAAATAGTAGATGAATTTCTGCACTGGTGCTATCAGTTAAAAGCAGAAAAAATTTGTATCGTTGCACACGATGGAACAATTACAGCGTATAGGCAATATTTACAGAAAGTCGCTTTAACTAGAGCTGATTTTTTGAAAGAAACGGGTATATATGAAATGGACTTATAGGAGAGGAAATTTGTAATGGAAGAGTTAGGAGAAGATGTGTACGACTTAAATGAGCCGAGAGTATACTTTAGCGTAGCGGAAATTAAGTGATATGCAAAATTGCATATTACACATATTGTAAATGATTGGTATAAGTTTTGGGGGGTGAAACTAGTAGAATCCTTTTTATATAGTGGTGTAAAATCATATGTTGGATTGATAGATTATGTAGATGGAAATGTAGCACTTATGTTTACAATACGCCTATTTTACGGGTTTATTAACCATGACAAAACGTTAGAATAAGTTGTTCGAGAAGCGAGATTAACCGATGAGGAGACATGTACATTTGGAGTATATAAACAATATGAAACGGATTTATTCTATATTCGAATGAATGCGTTTCACATTTAACTCACAGTTTTTTTACATTTTCTTCAATGAAAATGATTATCACATGTGGTATGATATGTTCAAGTTTTTACAGGTAATAAAAGTTACTATATAAACGTTAGTATGTAATGTTTTTTATGTATGTCACAAATTATTCACGATTAACGTTTTAAAAGTAAGTAACTAATGTTATTATATTATCTGTAACTGAATTAATTACAACTTTAGGAGGAAGATATGATTATTCAATTTTTAAGAGAAAACAAAGCAGTTTCTTTTGTATTAGCGATAATTCGAGTGTATCTTGGTTACACATGGGTAATGGCTGGAATCGGTAAACTACAAGGGAAAGGCTTCGATGCAACTGGTTATTTACAAGGTGCAATTGAAAAATCTAAAGGAGCACAACCAGCTGTTCAATCTTGGTGGGCATCATTTTTACAAGATTTTGCGATTCCAAACGTTGATTTATTTAATACACTTGTGACGTGGGGAGAAATTTTAGTCGGAATTGGTTTAATTGTAGGCTGTTTAACAAAAACAGCGGTCTTTTTCGGTCTTGTAATGAACTTTTCCTATATGTTTAGTGGGTCAATTGGTGTGAACCCTGAAATGGTTATTTTATCCATGTTCGTTCTTGTTTCTGGTATGAATGCTGGAAAACTTGGAATTGATGGCTTAGTTATTCCAAAAGTACTAGGATCAAAAATTCAAAAACGCCAAAAGCAAGCTGCTTAATATATGAAAACGGGTATCTCAAAAGGAGATACCCGTTTATTTTTCAGCACTTATAGGATTTTTCTCGAAGAAATCTTTTACATACCCTACAAACTCTTGTGGCTCTTGACGAAATGGAGCATGATAACCTTTTTCAATAATATGGAAAGTGCTATTTTTTAAGAATTGATGATAAGTTTCTCCTTCTTTCCAAGAAACGCTACTATCATTTCTTCCCCATATAATTAAAGTTGGTTGCTTGATTTCAGTTGCATTGATTTGAAGACGCCTAGGCCATAATTTCATTTTATTATAATGCTCTTCATCATTACGCTTGAATTTAACTTTGCTCTCATCATAATCTGCAATAGAAGAAACGGCACTTAAATCAGTCGACAACTTTGGTTTTGGTGAACCTTGTTTATTAACGAACGTATGAGGGCCGCCTGTAGCATCAGTTAAAATAAGGTGGGTAACCGCTTCGGGGTATAAATATGTTAAATTAAGAGAAATTTCTCCGCCCATAGAATGTCCCAGTATTGCGAATGAGTTATACCCTAATTTTTTCATTAACTTATAATACAAATTTGCATGAGTTGGGAAAGAATAATAAAAATCCATCGGTTTAGAGGAACGTCCGAATCCTAAAGCATCAACAGAAATAATCGTATGATCTTTTGCTAAATCTGAGTAAACCTTTTGAAAACCATTGGATGATCCTCCAAATCCATGGATCATAAGTAAAGGTGGTTTTTCATCACCAATCTTTTTAAAGTAAATCGTTTGACCATCTATCTCTACCATTTTTTCCTCGGTAGCTAGTTTCGCTGTAATTGTATTTTTAACTTGTTTTACTTGTTCTACTGGCTTTTCTGCTGCACTACATCCTACTAATAGTGTAAGAGTAAGACAACCTACCATAAAATAGCTAAATCGCTTCAATTAGGTGTCCCCTTTCTAACATAACGCTGCATCTATCATAGCAAATAGTATATTACGATTTCCAGGAAGTTGATTACCATTCTTTATCATAAGAGGTGAAAGGAGCGTTTCCTGGAAATTTTCTGTTTGAAGAAATTGACGGAAAATGAATTGTGAGTGCGGAACATCAATGCGTATTGTCCCATTCCACGAGTTGCAAATTATTTCTAATAACTGAATAGCGTCTTTTTCTTTTTTTGAAATAAGTGGAGTGATACATAGTACATCTCCTTTTTGTATGCATAAAGCAAAAGCATCTATTTGATTATCCCGCTCTATTTTAAAGGAGTAAGTTGCTCTCGATAGTAGTGATAAATAAAGCTTAGAACGATCTGCACCAGTCGCAGTTTGATCAAGAAAAATGAGAGATTGAAGATCGGCTTGCTGAATTTGTTTTATGGGAAAAGAATTTGTACTTATATGAGCCGCTTGTTTTTCGAAACGATGAATTGTTGTTATTGATTGAAATCCATAAGATACATATAAGGATTCACCAGCTTTTGTTGCAATGAGTGTAATAGGGAGCGATGGATAAGTTACTTTTAAGCTATTGTTTAACAAAATACGGCCAATTCCTTTTCTTTGAAAATCAGGATGCACGATTAACATACCGATAGAAGAAAATCCAGGGGCAAACGAAAAGACCCCGCCCGCTGCAATAAGTTTATTCTCATGTACATAGCCAAAAATTGTGCCAATGGAAAGGTACATATGGAATTGCTCTTTCATAAAACTCGCATGCTGTAACCACCCAACTGATTCGCAAAGAGAGAGTAAGGCTGGAATGGAAGATTCGTCTAGTTTTACTGTTTTCATAAAGTTCACCATATTTCTATTTAAATTAGAAAAAATAAGAATAATATTAAGAAATGTAAAATAATAGGTTCGTATTAAAAGAAATCCAACATGTTTATATTTATCTTTGTAAAGGGGAGTATGCTTGATATGAAAAGACAAACTTATACAAATTATAACTTAAATTTACATAAGTTAACAAAAAATTTACATATAACTCATTTTCTCTTAACAGTCTTCTATTAAATTTGATAGTGGGAAATGAATAACCTAATTAGGGGGACAAGACAGTGAAAAAGTTTGTAAAAAAAGCATGGCCATTTGCAGTTGTGGCGTCGTTAGCAGTTACTTCGGTAGCAACATGGAATTTTACGCGTTCTAGTGAGGTTAATGCAGATGAGAACGGAAACAATGCAAAAATTAAAAATGTCATTGTATTAATTGGGGACGGTATGGGGCCTTCATATATGACAGCTCATCGTTATATGAAAGATAATCCAAAAACATTTGAGATGGAATCTACAGAATTTGATAAGCATCTTGTAGGAACACAAAAAACATATCCAGAAGATGAACATGAAAATATTACAGACTCTGCATCGGCAGCTACTGCGATGTCAGCAGGTATAAAAACATATAACGCAGCTATTGCAGTAGATAATGATAAAGCTGAAGTGAAAACAGTATTGGAGCAAGCGAAAGAAAAAGGGAAGTCAACGGGACTCGTTGCAACTTCTGAAATTACGCATGCAACACCAGCTGCATTCGGTGCACATGATATTAGTCGTAAAAATATGGACGCAATTGCAAATGATTACTTTGATGAAAAAATTAAAGGTAAGCATAAAATAGATGTTATGCTTGGCGGGGGCGTAAAGAACTTTGTTAGAAAAGACCGCAATCTTACAGAAGAATTTAAGAAGTCTGGTTATAGTTATGTAACAGATCGTAATCAATTATTAAATGATAAAAGCGATCAAGTTCTTGGCTTATTTGCACCAGGTGGTTTAGACAAAATGATTGACCGTACTGACAAAACACCTTCATTAGAAGAGATGACAAATGCAGCGATTGAGCGCTTGAACAAAAATAAAGACGGTTTCTTCTTAATGGTCGAAGGTAGTCAAATTGATTGGGCTGGACATGATAATGATATTGTCGGTGCAATGAGTGAAATGGAAGACTTCGAAAAAGCGTTTAAAGCAGCAATTGAGTTTGCGAAAAAAGATAAGAACACATTAGTTGTTGCAACTGCAGACCATGCTACTGGCGGATTATCTTTAGGTGCGAATGGTGAGTATAACTTTAAAGTAGATCCGATTAAAGCTGCGAAACGTACGCCAGACTTTATGGCAAATGAGATTGTAAAAGGTGCAAATGTAGAAGAAACATTGAAAAAGTATATTGATCTACAATTAACACCAGAAGAAATTAAAGCTGTAAATGATATAGCTCCATCAAAAGATGTAACAAAGATTGATAATGCAATTGAAGATATCTTCAATAAGCGTTCGGTTACAGGTTGGACAACGGGTGGACATACAGGTGAAGATGTGAACGTATATGCATTCGGACCAGGTAAATACTTATTCTCTGGCGTTCAAGAGAATACAAATATAGCTAAACGTGTCTTTGACATCGTTGGCGGCGGCGATCCGAATAAAGGAAGACGCTAATTATAAATGAAAGTGAGGCGAAATGCCTCACTTTTCTTTTTAGGAGATGGAAAGATGAGCGTTTTTTTAGGGAAATTAAGATTCCTTCTAGTATTCGTATTATTGCTAGTTGGATGTCAATCTCAAGAGAATAATATAGAACAAAAATCTGCTGGGAAAACTGAGGAAAAGGTACATATAACGAAAGAAGAAGAGAAATCCATTCAAGATGTTATTGAGGCATTTGTACGGACAACGAATGAAAAAAATCTTGCTGAACATATGGAGTTATTTTCAAAGAAGATGCCTAGTGCTGAAGACTTAAAAACACAAAAGGAAGCGGCATTTCAAAAGGGAAATAAGAAAATAGAGTTAGAACATATGAATATGAAAGCTCTTAAAGGTGGGCTTGTTATTGTTGAAACGGAGGAAAAAGAAGTAGATGGAGGGGTTACTCTTCAGAAGAAAATGCAGTACGCACTTGGAAAAGAAGAAGAAGGGTGGAAGATTGAAGAGGTTCGTACGATAGAGAAGAAATAAAGTGAAACTTTAATCAGTGGGAGTCTTACTGCCCGCAAATAGCGGGATAAAAAGGTTCTCATAGGAGAGAACCTTTTAAAGTGGTAATAAAATTTGATTTGAACATGCTTCAATGTCATCAATATCTTGACGGATTGTTGCCATCTTATTATCGAGGTCTTCAGCTTTCATAGCAGCGTCATGTAGTTCATCTTTCAAATAGTCAGGTATATTTCCTTCATATTTGTAGTAAAGCTTATGTTCTAAACTTGCCCAAAAGTCCATGGCAAGTGTACGTAATTGAATTTCTGCAAAGACATCTTTCGTACCAGAATTTAGTGACAATGGATATTTAATAATCATATGCAAACTTTTATAGCCATTTCCTTTTGGATTAGCAATATAATCTTTTACTTCTACAATTTCCATATCTCCACGATTTTCAATAACTTCTTTTAAATGATAAATATCTTCTACAAAGCAACATGTAATACGGATGCCAATAATATCTTGTAATTGTGTTTGAGCATTTTCAACTGTTGGTGATAAGTTTTTACGCTCAAGCTTCCTAATGATACTTTCGGGTTGTTTAAGTCTTGTTTTTATATGTTCAAACGGGTTGTAGTCTTCTAAAAATTGAGCTTCCCGGTTCATAATTTCAAATTTAGTTTTTAACTCTTCTAAAGCGAATGTATAAGGTAATACAAAAGCTTTCCAGTAGTTAACTGTTGATTGGTTATATTCCATTTATATACACACCTTTTCTTATTTACAAGTGAAGTTGTTATTATACTAAACACCAAATCATGTAGGCGCAAGCAGCAAATGATGAGATCATAAAGCGATATTTAGTTTTCATCTTTTCAACCCCTTTCAAATGAAATTATATATGAATAAACGTCATTGTTAGTAATTTCACTATGTACAATTCCTATAGTAATAGATTCATGTGAAATTCGTATGAACTAATTGTTTCAGCTTTTTGTCTTTTTGCTAATGGTTTTTGGTTTTGTTTGTTATAATTACCTTAAATTGTAATGAAGGAGAGGGTATGATGAATCCAAAAGATAAAGAAAGAAAAGAGAAAGTGGCTCATATTATTGAAATTCCAGATGAATATAGGCTTGTTGTAGATGATCAAGAAGGAGTGGATGATCCTCATCATTTATTATGGTGGGGGCATAAAGAGGATGAGGAGAAACAGATACAAATTTCATTAAATAGGCATACTGGTAATTTATTTGAATTCAGGATAGATGATGAAAATTATTTTTCGAGTGATAAAGAAGCGATAGAGGAGAATAAGGCAAGAGAGATTGCAAATGTATTTATAAAAAAACATGTGGAAGAAGGATTAGAATTTTATACATATGTGTCAGTTAAGGATGACTGGCGTGGTTGGAAAGAAATAAATTATATGCAGGAAGTGAATGGATATCCATTGCCGAATACAGGATGTGTTGTGCGAATTCATCCTTCAGGTAATGTTGTGCATTTTCATTACAATGGACAAAAAGCTATAGAGAAAAAACCGTTATGGCCAATTGAAATTGTTGAGGAGAACGTCGTTTTAGAAACTTTGAGAGCTAGACAAGATATGAGACTTGTATTTGTGGATTTAACACATTCTTCATGTAAATATGAAAATGGTGAGGAAGTAAAAGGCTATCATCTTGTATATGAACCAGAACCTAGTCATGCGTTTATTGATGCAAGTACAGGTAAAGATTTGTTTGACCCAGATCATTATAAATTGCCTCCAACTGTAGCTGTTGAAAAACCGAAAAAAGGTAGTCAACAAGATGATATATTCGATTTATTTGACTGGGATAAAGAAAGTTTTACAAAAGTGGCTGAGACAGAAAATGAAGATGGAATAAGGATGAAATTTGTTTCGAAAGAGGAATTACAAAAACAGAAAGAAGAAAAGAATCCATATTTAATGAATGAATTCTTTAAAAAGCATTTACCGATGTTAAAATATAATAATTTAGTTGGCATTACGATTGATAAATCAACCAATGAATTAATTGGTTTTATAAAACTGGCAGACGATAAAGAAGTAAAACAAATACTGTCTAGAGAGGAATGTTTACAAAAAGCACTTCAATTTTTAGAACATGTTATTCCAGATGTTACACAATATCTTCGCCTTTGGGATGAACGTGACGAAGATGAAGGGATTGAAAGATTTGTCTTTTCAGTATATGTGAATGAAATTCCGGTAGAGTATAGGGAATTCATGGTCAACATTAATACAGAAAATGGTGCTGTGATGCACTACTCGGGAAAACCTAGCAATATAATAGAAGAGTTACTTGCACATGAAACAGCACCAAAAGTAACAAAAGAAAAAGCGTTAGAAATATATAAAGAGGTCATTCGAGTAAAATTAGAATGGTGTATAGATCATGATGCAGAGGAAATGATCTATAAACTGCTGTATAAACAAACGAGGAGTGAAAATCATAAAGAATCCGTCGATTGTAGTCGGAAAATTCGTTACATAGATGCGCAGACTGGAGAGAAAATTTGGAGTGAATATTAGTAAAAGCCAATCGATACATTTCGATTGGCTTTTACTATGTTTATAGAAAAATTTAATGATTAGCGTTGAGTGATTTAAGAATGCCATTAAGTTAAGAGTTCCATATTTACATCGTACAGACACAAACAACCTCATGCCCACATACACATAGTAAAGACCACTATTTTGGCGGAGGTGAAAGGTTTGAGTCTATTCGCCGCAATTGGATATATGGTTCGAGAAGTGTTTGTATTTGTTTCTTATGTGAAGAACAATGCGTTCCCGCAGCCGTTATCATCAGATGATGAGAGAAAGTACTTAGAGTTAATGGAGCAAGGTGATGCTCAAGCGAGAAATCTTTTAATTGAACATAATTTACGGCTTGTAGCTCATATTGTTAAGAAATTCGAAAACACTGGTGAAGATGCAGAAGATTTAATTTCAATTGGTACCATTGGGCTTATTAAAGCGATTGAAAGCTATTCAGCAGGGAAAGGAACTAAGCTTGCAACATATGCAGCACGCTGTATCGAAAATGAAATTTTGATGCATTTACGTGTGCTAAAGAAAACGAAAAAAGACGTTTCACTTCATGATCCGATTGGGCAAGATAAAGAGGGTAATGAAATATCACTTATTGATATATTAAAATCAGAATCTGAAGATGTAATTGATATGATTCAGCTTAGTATGGAGTTAGAAAAAATTAAAGAGTATATCGATATTTTGGACGAACGAGAGAAAGAAGTAATTGTGAAGCGTTTTGGACTTGGGCTTGATAAAGAGAAAACACAGAGGGAGATTGCGAAGGCACTCGGTATTTCAAGAAGCTACGTATCGCGAATTGAAAAGCGTGCTTTAATGAAAATGTTCCATGAATTTGTGCGGGCTGAGAAAGAGAAAAAAGCAAAAGAATAATGTGTATTGTAAGCAGCTACACTTTAAAAGTGGCTGCTTTTCTTTCGGGAAAACGGAAAGAAAACGAGCTGTTCTAAGAAGAAATACATGTTCACTGTTGAAAATGGCGGGTTCTATCTGTAATATTAGAAGGTGCTAAACAATTTAAGAATAAAAATTATACTTAGTTTTTCTTCGTGTATAACGAGACGGCTCCATTCTATATGTGGGAATAAGAACCAATTTTACATATGATATAGAGAGAAAAGAAGGGGAAACTAAAGTTATAGGCTGATTAGGAGGTTTCGTAATTTGCGACGGACATTATATCGACTTATGATCGAACTTACAAATGGTCGTTTTACTTCTTATATATTACGTAAATTTGCACAATCTCGTTTGAGCTCTATCATTATTCCATCGTATGTGAAAGTTTTTCAAATTAATCAAGATGAGATGGAAAAGGGTTTGAAGGAATATGGAACATTGCATGATTTATTTACACGTAGGCTAAAAGAAGGAAAGCGTAGTATTGATACTGATGCATCGAGTATCGTTAGTCCTGTTGATGGTGTTTTTGCTGATCAAGGTCCTATTGAGGATACAAAAACATTCGATATAAAAGGAAAGCGTTATTCAATTGTGGATATGCTAGGTAATGAAGAGCGTGCAAAGCGATATGCAGGCGGTACATATATGGTGATTTATTTGAGTCCAAGTCATTATCATCGCATTCATAGCCCGCTTTCTGGCTCTGTGACTGAAAGATTTGTACTCGGTAGAAAATCATATCCGGTAAATGCAGCGGGTATGGAGTATGGGAAAGAACCATTGTCAAAAAATTATCGCTCTGTTACAGAAGTAAATAGTGACGGCGAACATATGGCACTTGTAAAAGTAGGTGCTATGTTTGTTAATAGTATCGAGCTCCTTCATGAAAGAAGTACTGTTCAAAAAGGTGAAGAGATGGCATACTTTACATTTGGCTCAACAGTTGTTTTATTATTTGAAAAAGATATGATTAAAGCAGTGCAGGAATTGACAAGTGGGCAAGAGCTGCGTCTTGGTGAAAAAATTGCAACCCGAGTATCTCATAAGTAAAGAAAAGGTTTTATAATATACTTATGAAGCTCTAATTAAGAAATGTGGACAAAGATGCTTAATGAAGAAATCCCCTAGATGGGAGTACTTGTTTATTCGAGAGCCATCGCAGGATGGCTCTTTTTACAGGTCAATCAGCAATCTATATGTACTCAAGAAGATTTGACGAGCTTGTCCTCTAACGAGCGTCTAATAATTTCTTGTTTTATAAGTAAAATGAAGTCGGGATTTAATTTTAGTTCTTTTGCTTTATAATAAGACTCAGTGAGTAAATCAGTAGATAACTGTTCCATATGTTTTGTTTTCAAGGTGAGTCACCTCCTAATAATATAAGGATTGATTCGTTGTTGCATTTAATGTACCAAAAAAATATGACAGTCACAAACAAGAGGTTATCCACATAACTCAGTGGATAAAATGTGGATAGATTGTTAGTAAATTCCAAATCGACTGAAAAATTAACGTGGAAAGTGTGTACAAGTTTATCCACAGGTTATCTATCGAAAAATGTTGTCGAAAAATTTTATGAAAAATCCTCAAAGAGGTGAAAGAAATTGAAGTTATTTTTACCAAATGAATATGTGAAAAATATATATCATATTCAACCAGAAGATTTGAAAAAACGTGGAATTAAAGGAGTTATTACGGATTTAGATAACACTTTAATTGAATGGGATCGTCCAAACGCAACGCCACAGCTTGAAGAGTGGTTTTTGAAAATGAAAGAAAATGATATTCAAGTAACGGTCGTTTCAAATAACAACGAGCAACGCGTTAAAGACTTCGCTGACCCATTAGGTATTCCGTTTATTCATAGTGCGCGCAAACCGTTTGTTCGCGCATTTAAGCGTGCGATACATGAGATGCACCTGCAGCCAGATGAAGTTGTAGTAATTGGAGATCAGTTACTAACGGATGTGCTCGGCGGAAATCGTGTGGGACTTCATACAATTTTAGTTGTACCGGTAGCGCAAACGGACGGATTGGTGACACGATTTAATCGGAAAATTGAACGAAGAATTATGAGAAACATGAAGAAAAAAGGCTTAATTAACTGGGAGGAATAAAGTTTGACTGAAACAATTAAATGTATTGGTTGCGGTGTAGAAATTCAAACAGAAAATAAAAATGAAGTAGGATACGCTCCTGTATCATCTTTAGAAAAAGAACAAGTAATTTGCCAACGTTGTTTTCGTTTGAAACATTATAACGAAATTCAAGATGTATCTTTAACAGATGATGATTTCCTTCGTATTTTGAACGGAATTGGACAATCAGACGCACTAGTGGTTAAAATCGTAGATATTTTCGATTTCAATGGTAGCTGGTTACCGGGCTTACATCGTTTTGTAGGGAACAATAAAGTATTACTTGTAGGGAATAAGGCTGACTTAATTCCAAAGTCAGTTAAGCATGATAAAGTAAAACATTGGATGCGCTATAGTGCAAAGCAACTTGGTTTAAAACCAGAAGATGTCTTTTTAATTAGTGCAGCTAAAGGACAAGGAATCGCTGAACTTGCTGATGCAATTGAGCATTACCGCGAGGGTAAAGATGTTTATGTTGTTGGATGTACGAATGTTGGTAAATCAACATTTATTAATCGTATGATTAAAGAGTTTAGTGATGAGACTGAGAATGTAATTACAACATCACATTTCCCAGGAACAACGCTTGATTTAATTGATATCCCATTAGACGAAACGTCATCTTTATACGATACACCAGGTATTATTAATCATCATCAAATGGCGCATTATGTTGGGAAACAAAGCTTAAAGCTTATTACACCGACTACAGAAGTTAAGCCAATGGTATTCCAATTAAATGAAGAACAAACATTATTCTTTGGTGGATTAGCACGATTTGATTATGTAAGTGGGGGCCGTCGTGCATTCACTTGTCATTTCTCAAACCGTTTAACAATCCATCGTACAAAGCTTGAAAAGGCTGATGAATTGCACGAAAAACACGCTGGAGAATTATTGAATCCACCGACACCAGAAGAATTAGAAAATATGCCTAAGTTTGTGAAATATGAATTTAATATTCGTGAGCCGAAAACGGATGTTGTATTCTCTGGATTGGGCTGGGTTACTGTAAATGAATCAGGAGCGAAAATTGTTGCTCATGTACCAAAAGGAGTAAGTGTTTCATTACGTAAATCTTTAATTTAATATGGAGAGGGATTTATGAAACAATTATATGGTGTAATCGGAAATCCAATTGGACATTCATTATCACCCGTTATGCATAACGATGCATTTGAACACTTGAATATGGATGCCCATTACCATGCGTTTCTTGTAGAAGAAGAAGCGCTAGGGGAAGCAGTAAAAGGTTTGAAAGCATTAGGTATTTCAGGATTTAATGTAACGACTCCGCACAAAGTTGCAATTATGGAGTACTTGGATGAGATTGCCCCGTTAGCAAGGCAAATCGGTGCGGTAAATACAGTAGTTCATCGAGATGGAAAATTGATTGGGTATAATACAGATGGAATTGGTTTTGTTCGTGCCCTGCAGTCAATTAGTGAAGATCCACTTCAAGAGAAACGTATTTTATTAATCGGTGCAGGTGGTGCTAGCCGAGCTATTTACTTCTCGCTTGCCGATGTAGGTGTGAAAGAAATTGATATTGCTAATCGTACGAGAGATAAGGCGAAAAACCTTATCTCTGGGTGCATGGCAAATGTTAATTCGCATGCTCTATCGTTAGAATGTGCAGCAGAAAATCAAGGGGAATATGATATTATCATCCAAACAACAACGATAGGTATGCATCCACATGTTGAGTATACGCCGCTGGAAATTCGTTCATTGAAACAAGGAACGATTGTTTCTGATATTATTTATAATCCATTTGAGACGAAAATTTTAGGCGATGCGAAAGAACAAGGTGCAATAATTCAAAATGGAATCGATATGTTCGTTTATCAAGGTGCGCTTGCGTTTGAAATGTGGACAGGGTGTGTGCCGAATATTGATAGAATGAAACAATTAGTAATGAGAGAGCTTGGAGGCTAATTATATGTTAACAGGAAAACAAAAAAGATTTTTACGTGCAAAGGCACATCATTTAACACCGATTTTTCAAGTTGGAAAAGGTGGCGTGAATGAAAATATGGTGAAACAAATTGGAGAAGCATTAGAAGTTCGTGAACTATTTAAAGTGAGCGTATTACAAAACTGTGAATTTGATCGTAGTGAAGTTGCAGAAGAGCTTGCACAAGGTGCACGAGCTGAAATCGTTCAAGTAATCGGGAGCACAATTGTTTTATACAAAGAATCAAGAGAAAATAAGCAGATTAAGCTTCCTCGATAAAAGATATACGTGAGTTATTTCGTAATGGACGCTTGATATGTAGAAAGCGAAACCAATTGAACTTTTATTAACAGTGGGCTCTCTTCGAATTTGTATGGGGAGAGTTGCTGTATGTAAAAGGAAGGAGCGTTTCTTTTGAGAAAAATTGGCATTATTGGTGGCACGTTTGATCCACCTCATAATGGGCATTTGTTAATTGCAAATGAAGTGTATCATGCTTTAGGGTTGGAAGAGGTATGGTTTTTGCCGAATCAAGTTCCACCGCACAAGCAAGGACGTAACATTACGAGTGTGAAAAGTCGATTAAATATGCTGCAAATAGCGATTGAGGAAGAAGCATACTTTTCAATTTGTTTAGAAGAGCTAGACAGAGAAGGCCCATCTTATACGTACGATACTATGGTACAATTAACGGAGAAGTATCCGGATGTGCAGTTTCACTTTATTATTGGCGGAGACATGGTTGAGTATTTGCCGAAGTGGTATAACATTGAAAAGTTACTTAAGCTTGTGACTTTCGTTGGAGTTGCAAGACCAGGTTATACATTACATACGCCTTATGATATCGTAAAAGTGGAAATTCCGGAGTTTGCAGTTTCTTCTTCTCTGTTACGTGAGAGATATATGACGAAGAAAACGTGCAAATATTTACTCCCCGAAAAAGTACAGGTATATATCGAGAGGAATGGGTTGTATGAATCGTGAGGAAGCACTTAGTATTGTCAAACAACAAATGCATGAAAAACGTTATATACACACGGTTGGTGTAATGGAAACAGCGATTGAACTTGCCCGATTATATGGTGTAGATGAGAAAAAGGCAGAGACGGCTGCTATATTTCACGATTATGCAAAATGTAGAGCGATTCCAGAAATGGAAGAGATTATTAAGGGAGAAGCTTTGCCAAAGGATCTACTGCACTATAACAAAGAGTTATGGCATGCACCTGTTGGGGCATACTTAGTAGAAAAAGAAGTAGGCATTACTGATCCTGAAATTCTACAAGCTATTACATATCATACAAGTGGTCATGAAAAAATGACAATGTTAGATAAAGTTATTTATGTAGCAGATTACATTGAACCAGGACGTAAGTTTCCTGGTGTGGAAGAAGCGAGGAAACTCGCATATAAAGATATAAATCAAGCTTTACTGTTTGCTTTAAAGCGAACAATTCAATTTTTAATGGAAAAAGATCAAACGATTTATCCATTAACATTCCAAACATACAATGAAGTTATCAAGGAGGAAATTAATAAATGAAAGATAAAGAGTTATTAGTATTAGCGGCAAAAGCAGCTGATGATAAGAGAGCAGAAGATATGGTTGTACTAAATATGCAAGGTATTTCACCGATTGCAGACTATTTTATTATTTGTCACGGAAATTCAGACAAGCAAGTACAAGCAATTGCACGTGAAATTAAAGCGAAGGCACATGAGTTCGAAATTAACGTACAACGTATGGAAGGCTTTGATGAAGCGCGTTGGGTTTTAGTAGACCTTGGTGATGTGGTTGCTCATGTATTCCATAAAGATGAGCGTAATCACTATAATTTAGAGCGTCTATGGGGCGATGTGCCGCGTGAAGATATTGCAGATGAGCTAGATCAATGAAATACGAACAATTTGCTTTGCTGTATGACGAACTGATGAATGATGTCCCTTATGATAAATGGGTGGAATTCACAGAGGAAAGTTTACAACAGGCATCTATGAAAGAGGCAAGAATCCTTGACGTAGCATGTGGAACTGGTAACGTAACACTTCCGCTTGTGCGAAAAGGTTATGACTTAATTGGTGTAGATCTTTCGGAAGAAATGTTAACTGTCGCGCAGCAAAAATTGGGGGGAGAAGGCTATTTTATTCCTTTTTACCAACAAGACATGAGAGAACTCGATGTTCCTGGTGAATTTGATTGTGTGACAATCTTTTGTGACTCATTAAATTATGTATTGCAAGAAGATGGAGTGCAAGAAACATTTAGAAGAGTTTTCCACCATTTACGTCAGGATGGCTTGTTTTTATTCGATGTACACTCTTTATATAAAATACATCACGTATTTCAAAATGAAACATATACAGTGAACGGCGAAGAAATATCACTTATTTGGAACTGCTTCCCTGGAGAAGAATCAGATAGTGTGGAACATGATTTGACATTCTTTGTACAAGATTCAGAAGAAGATGTGTATCATCGTTTTGACGAATGTCACGTGCAACGTGCGTATTCAGTTGAAGTGTTAACAAAATGGCTTGAAGAAGCTGGGTTTACAGTGCTTCGCGTCACAGGTGACTTTGAACGAATTGAAGTGACAGAACAAACAGAGCGCATCTTTTTTATGGCGAAGAAGAATGGATAAAAGAAAAGCAACCGATAAGGTTGCTTTTGTTTTATAGAAAAGATGTAGTTTTAGTTCTAGAAAAATAAAAAGATGATATGTGTAAAGTGTAAAAATGCTAGTTTTAGTGAAAATGTAGTATGAAAAAGATAAGTATTAATAAAAAGGGTTTGGGATTACGATGGCGTATTTATTATGTGTGTTTATTGAATTGCTGCTCAACGCATTTTAAATCTTCATCAAATTTCTCATGTGTCCGTTCGATTAATTTATGAAACATATCCCCAACGTGCTCTTCTAAAATACGAATACCTTCTCCTGTAACACCGCCTTTAACGCATACCTTTTCTTGTAAAGTAGGTAATGTGAAAATTTCTTTTTCAAGTAATTTCCCCATTCCAATGACCATTTCACTTACTAAAGTAGTGGCTTCTTCATGTGTAATATTTGTTTTATCTACAGCAGCGTTAATGAAACATTGTAATAAATAACTAAAAAAAGCAGGGCCGCAGCTTGCTATATCAGATGAAACGCGCGTTATATCTTCTTCTATAACAAGGGGAGTAGAAATGTTTTTGAATAGACGAAGTAGTTTTTGTTGCCATTCTAGAGAGCAGTTATTTCCAAATGTAAATAGTGATGCGCCGGATAAGGCGCGGTTTGTGATGCTTGGAATGATACGAGCGACGTGGCAAGGTATAAGTGTTTCTAATTGTGATGGAGATATGGGGCTTGTGATAGAAACTAAGCAATCTTCGTCTGAAAAATGGTCAGCGTATTTTTGTAGAATAGGGTATATATCTATCGGTTTTACGCAAATGAAAATAAGCTGGGATTGTTCGATTACCTCTTGAATTGTTTTGGCTATATGAACAGAAGGGTATTTTTCTTTTATATGATATGCTTTGGCAGGCGTCCGATTAATAATAGTAAGGCACGAAGGTTTGACAGCACGGGTTTCTAAAAATGCATCGATTAGTATACTCCCCATGTTCCCTGTCCCTATAATTCCTATGTTCAATGTTTCATCCCTCCTTCGTAACAGCTTTCTCCTAAACAATATGAATGATGTTATAAATTTATGATTAGAGGTGTAAAATGATGTGGGATTTTCCGAAAAAATGGTTGGGATTAGTGGTTATTATTGGCACTTTGATTTTTCTTTTTTTCTGGAAAACGAATCAGCAAACAGAGCGATCGCTCGTTACAACGGAAGTTCAAGTGAAAGATGTGGAGAAAAAAAGTAAACCGAAAGTATTGGATGCAAAGGAGCAGAAAAAAATAATTATAATTGATGTGAAAGGGGCGGTTTTTAAAGAGGGTGTGTATGAAATGAAGGAAGGGGACCGGGTGAAGGAGGCGGTTGAAAAAGCTGGTGGTTTGTTGCCGGATGCAGATGTGAAGAAAGTGAATTTGGCGCAAATGGTCCAAGACCAAATGCTTCTTTATGTTCCTAACAAGAATGAGCCAGTGCAAGAAGGGGCTACTTTTTCAAAAAGCGAGGGTAAAGTGCAAATAAATACAGCTTCTAAAGAGCAACTTGAAAAAATAACAGGCATTGGTTCTCGGAAAGCGGAAAGTATTTTGAAATATCGAGAAGAACATGGTCTGTTTCAGAAAATAGAAGATTTATTAGAAATTGATGGGATTGGTGCGAAGTCTTTAGAGAAAATAAAAGATCAAATTATTATTCCATAAAAGATTGACGAAGTTTTTCTTTTTTCGCTACACTACAAGTAGACAAAAAAGAAGGTGAAAAATATGGAACGAATTTCATGGGATCAATATTTTATGACGCAAAGCCATCTACTATCTTTACGTAGTACATGTACAAGGCTTGCGGTAGGAGCGACAATCGTTCGTGATAAACGAATTATTGCTGGTGGATATAACGGTTCAATTAAAGGTGGTGTGCATTGTATAGACGATGGTTGCTATGTCATTGATAATCATTGCGTTCGTACAATTCATGCTGAAATGAATGCTTTATTGCAATGTGCGAAATTTGGTGCAAAAACAGAGGAAGCGGAAATTTATGTCACACATTTTCCTTGTTTGCAGTGCTGTAAGGCGATTATTCAAAGTGGTGTTACAGCGGTTTATTATGCACAGGACTATAAAAATCATCCGTATGCCGTAGAGTTATTTGAACAAGCGAGTGTAACAGTAAAGCACGTTCCGCTAGAATACGATATTACATCGCTAGAGGAACAAGAGCGTCATTTACAGCTAAAGGAATTATTCGCAGCTTTAGAAAAAGATAATTTATCAATGGAAGAATTACAGCGTGTATTCACTAAAGCGAAAATGATGCTATAAGGAGTGAGTATGAGTTGAATGGGCAATGGGGCTATGTTGCAATCTCGTTTATAATTGGGATTGCAATTACCTTTTCCGCATCGCATTTGTTGGCTGCTTGTTGTTTCGTTTGTTATGTTTTATTTTGTTTATATCGTACTTCGCGTAAAACCTTCATATTTTGTATAATAGCGTGTTTTAGTGGCGTTATGTACACCACGTATGTTCAGAGTCTAAATAAGCCGCTAGGGGAGTCCTATGAAGTTACACGAGGGGTCGTGCAAAATACACCTCTAATTAATGGGGATCGTCTCTCTTTTCAAATTGAAGATCAGAATAAAAACTTAGTGCAGTTAAATTATAAAATACAATCTGCTTCGGAAAAGAAGCAGTTGCAACAATTACATGTAGGTATATCGTGTACATTTAAAGGGGAGGTGAAAGAACCACAAACTGCCCGGAATTTTCATGTTTTTGATTATCGTAATTATTTATATCAGCAAAAAATACATTTTATATTTGATGTGACATACATTTCTGAATGTCACAAAACATCGTTGTCACTCGTGCAATGGATTTTCCTTCTCAGGCAACAAACAATCTCGAAAGTTACAGAAATGTTCCCGGAACAATCAGGTGCATTTATGAACGCATTATTATTTGGAGATCGACAACAAATGACGTTTGAAGTAGAAGAGCAATATCAACAATTTGGTCTTATACATTTGTTAGCAATTTCAGGATCGCATATCGTACTATTAATGGTTATAATGTATTTTGTTTTGCTAAGAAGTGGTGTGACGAAAGAGACAGCAACAGTATGCCTTATAGTTTGCATTCCTCTGTATATGATCATAGCTGGGGCGTCGCCATCTGTTGTGAGGGCTTCTATAACAGGAGTTTTATTATTGGTAGCTTTCATGTGCTCTGTTCGCTTATCTAGTCTAGACGCCTTAAGTATAACAGCTATATGTATGCTTATATACGATCCGTATCTTATTTTCAACATTGGATTTCAATTCTCATTTGTAGGTAGTTTTTCTTTACTACTATCTGCGCCGATATTATTAGGGCGTAGTAATGGGATAGTTCGAAATTCTATTTACATTTCTATAATTTCACAGCTCGCTAGTACCCCCATCTTGTTATATCATTTTGGTTATTTTTCTCCTTATAGCATTTTCCTCAATCTTATATATGTTCCTTTTCTATCCATTATTGTATTGCCGTGTAGCATCATTATTCTTATATGTATGCCGGTTATTCCATTTTTCGCAAAAGGAATTGCATATGTACTTTCACTATGTTTAACCATTTCTAATGATTTTCTAAGTTACTGTGAAAGTTTCCCTTTCATCCGACTTACTTTTGGTCAAACTCCTTTATTTCTTGTGGCTATATATTGTTTTAGTATCGTTAGTATATTTGTGATTTGGGAAAGGGTAATAACGAAAAAAAATTTGTGCATAGTTGTGGGTGTGTTTCTTTTTATTAGTACTTGTCATTATGTATATCCATATTTTCGCGAAAGTGGGAGTGTTACATTTCTTGATGTTGGACAGGGAGATGCGATATTAATTCGTCTTCCATACGATAAAGAGGTTTATCTTATTGATACAGGAGGAGCCCTTCCTGTCAAGAAGGAAGCGTGGCAACAGAAAAAGCATGAATTTTCTGTTGGGCATGATATTCTTGTTCCTTTTTTACAAAAAGAAGGTATAAAAACGATTGATAAATTAATTGTAACGCACGGAGATGCGGATCATATAGGTGCTGCGCTGGATTTGCTGTCATCTATTATTGTAAAAGAAGTTGTATTTGGGAGAAAGGAACAAGATGCTGTATTGGAAAAAGTGGTGAAGAAAAAGGCGTTAGAAAAGAGCATGAAGATAAGTGTAGTAGGAGAAGGGGAAGGTTGGAGGGTAAATGAAGCGGAATTTTTCGTATTAGCTCCAAAGGGGAAAGAAAAGGGAGAAAATGACTCTTCGATTGTACTATGGGCCAGACTAGGGGGACTAACATGGCTATTTACGGGTGATCTAGAAGAAGAAGGAGAAAAGTTTATAGTATCAACATATCCTGATTTGCGGGCTAATATTTTAAAAGTTGCCCACCATGGGAGTAAAACATCGTCTACAGATCCATTTTTAAGCCTTGTACAGCCTGCTGTAGCGATTATTTCTGTGGGGGAGCGTAATAGGTATGGGCACCCGCATAAGGAAGTTATAGAGCGTTTTAAGAAGATGGGTATTGATATATGGCGTACGGATAAGCAAGGTGCTATTTCCTATGTTTTTAATGGAGAAAAAGGAACCTTTCAAAGTAAAATCACATATGATGAAACACATAGAAGATGAAAAAAAGAAGACTGCCGTTAAGCAGCAGCCTTTAAGAACCGATGAATTTAATAACAGTTGCAATAATGAAAAGTGTTGCGAAAAAACCAAATGAGACGATAAATCCTACCCCTGAATCAATAGCGTCATTGCGTTTACTTTGAACGTTTTGTTCAAAATCATTCATTTAGAATCCCTCCCCAACATTCCATTTTAGTATAAAATATTGTCAGAAAAAAATCTACAATTTCCATATGAAGTGAAATAGAGTATTTGTATACTTTTTCTAGTTAGTTAAGTAGCGTGAATTTTTCATTTCCAATCATGTTAACAGTTGGCACTTATACTAAGATTATTATTGTAAATAATAAAGGGAAGGTGATTACCGCACACCAATAAGAAATCCGGGGCTTATTGCGTGGCGTTTTATATAAATAAAGGGGCGGGTTATAAAGACCGTCCCTTTGTACTTGTAAAACAAAAGCTAGGGCATTAGTATAAATATATATTGCTAAGTTAGGGAGTAGGAAAAAATATGAGTGATATACATAAGAAGATTAAAAAGAAACAGTTCGCTCCGTTGTATGTACTGTATGGAACGGAAGCTTATTTTATAAATGAAACGATAAAGCTTATTACAACGGAAGCGCTTGAAGAGGAAGATCGAGAGTTTAATGTTGTGACATACGATTTGGAAGAAGCGTATTTAGAAGATGTAGTTGAGGATGCGCATACGCTTCCTTTTTTTGGAGAGCGTAAAGTTATATTAATAAAATCACCACTATTTTTAACGGCACAAAAAGAAAAATTAGAACAAAATATAAAAATTTTAGAAGAATATATTGGGGAGCCATCTCCTTTTTCTATTCTTGTTTTTGTTGCGCCTTATGAAAAATTAGACGAACGAAAAAAAATTACAAAACTATTAAAGAAAACAGCGGATGTAATAGAAGCAAATGCGATGCAAGTGCAGGATGTTCAGAAGTGGATTGTTTCTCGTGCGGATGAGGTGCATGTGCATATTGATAATGCAGCTGTTAGTTTATTGTTAGAGCTTGTGGGAAGTAATGTAACAATGTTGGCGAAGGAAATGGACAAGTTAACGTTATACGTCGGTATGGGCGGAGAAATTACGCCAAAACTTGTCACGGAACTTGTGCCGAAATCTGTTGAGCAAAACGTGTTTGCTTTAACAGAAAAAGTGGTGAAAAAAGATATCGCTGGTGCGATGCAAATTTTAGACGGATTATTTACACAGCAGGAAGAACCGATTAAACTGCTCGCTTTATTAGTAAGTCAGTTCCGCTTGCTGCATCAAGTGAAAGAGTTGCAACAGCGTGGTTACGGACAAAATCAAATCGCGTCCCATATTGGTGTACATCCGTACCGGGTAAAGTTGGCGATGAATCAAACGAAGTTTTTCTCTTTTGAAGAATTAAAAAAAGTTATTATAGAATTGGCGGAAGCTGATTATAGTATGAAGACTGGAAAGATGGATAAGAAACTTGTGCTTGAGTTTTTCTTAATGCGGTTAAATCATATGTAGTGACACAAAAAAGTTCACGTACTTAGTGCGTGAACTTTTTTGTGTATATAAAAAACGATCCGAATGGATCGTTTTTTAAACGCCTTACGCGTTTACTTGTTTCGCTAAGCGAGATTTTTGACGAGCTGCAGCGTTTTGGTGGATAAGACCTTTACGAGCTGCTTTGTCAAGTTTTTTAGAAGCAGTTTTGAAAGCTTCTTTAGCATTTTCAAGATCGTTATTAGTAACTAAAGTTTCTACAGTTTTAACAGCAGTACGCATGTCAGACTTGATAGAAGCGTTATGTGAACGACGCTCTTCGCTAAGTTTAGCGCGTTTGATAGCAGATTTGATGTTTGCCATACTTTTCACCTCCCTGGTGCAATCGAATGACTCGATTCTTACATAGAACAAGTGATATTTTATCAAACGGTGAAGAGAATTGCAATAGTATATCAATGAAATTTCACGTAAAGGAAAGAATGACCTAATATAACTTGGGGAAATCTAACGATATTTACTATGAATTACGGAGGAGATACGATGAAAGAACCATTAGATTTAAGTAAATATAGTGTTAGAACTGACCTTGCTGTAGAGGCGCACCAAATGCTACAAGAGCGCCAAGAAGAACAAAAAGGGATACAGGGAGTTATTGTAAAAGAGAGGGAAGAAGAGGGAGTTACAATTACAAAAGTAACTATTGATGAAATTGCATCTGAGTCGATGGGGAAAAAACCTGGAAGTTATTTAACTCTTGAGGTGCAAGGTATACGACAACAAGATACGGAACTTCAGCAAAAGGTAGAGCGTATTTTTGCAAAAGAATTTTCTTATTTCTTAGAAGAGGTTGGAGTTTCAAAAGAAGCGAGTTGTTTAATCGTAGGTCTTGGGAATTGGAATGTAACGCCGGATGCACTCGGACCGATAGTTGTAGAGAACGTATTGGTGACGAGACATTTGTTTAAATTGCAGCCTGAAAGTGTGGAAGAGGGGTTTAGACCTGTTAGTGCCATTCGTCCAGGGGTAATGGGAATTACAGGGATTGAAACGAGCGATGTCATTTACGGAATTATTGAGAAGACAAAACCAGACTTTGTCATCGCAATTGATGCATTAGCTGCGCGTTCTATTGAACGAGTAAATAGTACGATACAAATTTCTGATACAGGAATTCATCCAGGATCTGGTGTTGGGAATAAGCGTAAGGAACTAAGTAAAGAAACATTAGGTATTCCTGTTATTGCAATTGGTGTGCCAACTGTGGTAGATGCTGTTTCGATTACGAGTGATACAATTGATTTTATTTTGAAACATTTTGGCCGGGAACTGAAAGAAGGAAACAAACCGTCACGCTCTTTATTGCCAGCAGGTTTTACATTTGGAGAAAAGAAAAAATTAACAGAAGAAGATATGCCAGATGAAAAGAGTCGAAATATGTTTTTAGGAGCTATTGGTACGTTAGAAGAAGAAGAAAAGAGAAAGTTAATTTATGAAGTGTTATCTCCTCTTGGTCATAATTTAATGGTAACTCCAAAAGAAGTAGATGCGTTTATTGAGGATATGGCAAATGTAATAGCCAGTGGTTTAAATGCAGCGCTGCATCATCAGATTGATCAGGATAATACAGGGGCATATACACATTGATGGAAAGAGGCAGAAATAGCTTGAGTCAATTTACGCTGTTATGTATATGCGGTACAGTCTTATGTTTGCTTATGATGATAGCTGGAGTGGGACTCGCTAATCATGGTCTAAAAAGTATGAAGGGATATCGTCAGCTGTCATATGAACAAATTGCTCATATGACAGGAACAGAAGGCGCTGGGGCTGAATCGGAAATTTCGGGAGAGACGTTTTCGGCTATTGAAAAACAAAAACAGTTAGAAAGCTTAAGAAGTTTTAATGTTGTAGAAGGTATCGGTATGGCGATAGCAAGTGTTGCTCGTGATATGACAAAGTTTGGAACGGATATAGTTGTTGGGGCAATAAAAGGAATTTTTAGTTAAGGGTAGCGGGAAGGATGGTTGTCTTATGTTTGTAAGAGAGCTGTCTTTTAATTTGAAAAAGGTTTGTCTCTTATGGTTTGTTCGCATAAGATATAGATAGAGTGATTTGTATTGTAAGTAGCACGAGTTTTCATTGAATCTTTGCTGCTCTATTGATATAATCAGTGCTAGTGTATATTGGCGAGACTATTAGGAGTTGAGAACATAGATGAATAAAGAAGAAAGAGCAAAAAGACAGTCCAAAATTCGTAACTTCTCCATCATTGCTCACATTGACCACGGGAAATCAACGTTGGCAGACCGTATTTTGGAGAAAACAAACGCGTTGGCACAGCGCGAAATGAAGGCGCAATTGCTTGACTCTATGGAGTTGGAGCGTGAGCGTGGTATTACAATTAAATTAAATGCAGTACAACTAACGTATAAAGCGAAAGACGGTGAAGAGTATATTCTTCACTTAATCGATACTCCAGGACACGTCGACTTTACGTACGAAGTATCTCGTAGTTTAGCGGCTTGTGAAGGTGCAATTCTTGTAGTGGATGCAGCGCAAGGGATTGAGGCGCAAACATTAGCGAACGTATATTTAGCGCTTGATAATAATTTAGAAATCTTACCAGTTATTAATAAAATCGACTTACCAAGTGCAGACCCAGAACGCGTACGTCAAGAGGTAGAAGATGTAATTGGTTTAGATGCATCGGAAGCTGTACTTGCTTCAGCGAAAGCTGGCATTGGTATTGAAGAAATTTTAGAACAAATCGTTGAAAAGGTACCAGCTCCAACAGGTGATTCAGAAGAGCCGTTACAATGTATGATTTTCGATTCTTTATATGATCCGTACCGTGGTGTAATTGCATATATCCGTGTTGTAAATGGAACGGTAAAAGTTGGCGATAAAGTACGTATGATGGCAACTGGAAAAGAATTTGAAGTAACAGAAGTAGGTGTGTTTACACCGAAAACGACGCAACGTGACGAGTTAACAGTAGGTGATGTAGGTTTCTTGGCAGCATCTATTAAAAATGTAGGCGATACACGTGTTGGTGATACGATTACACATGCGAAACGTCCGGCTGCAGAGCCGTTAAAAGGGTATCGAAAATTAAACCCAATGGTATTCTGTGGTTTATATCCAATCGATTCTGCACGTTATAACGACTTACGTGATGCGTTAGAAAAACTAGAATTGAATGATTCTGCTCTTGAATTTGAGCCTGAAACATCTCAAGCTTTAGGTTTTGGTTTCCGTTGTGGTTTCTTAGGGCTTCTTCACATGGAGATTATTCAAGAACGTATTGAACGTGAATTCAAGATTGACTTAATTACAACAGCGCCAAGCGTTATTTATAAAGTGTATTTAACGAACGGTGAAGATTTTATTGTTGATAATCCATCTAATATGCCAGATCCACAGACTATCGATCGTGTAGAAGAGCCGTTTGTGAAGGCTGCAATTATGGTTCCGAATGACTATGTTGGAGCTGTAATGGAAATTTGCCAAGGGAAACGTGGAACGTTTATTGATATGCAATATTTAGATGAAACACGTGTTACATTGACATATGAAATCCCGTTATCAGAAATCGTATATGATTTCTTCGATCAATTGAAATCAAATACGAAAGGATATGCATCATTTGACTACGAGTTAATTGGTTATAAACCATCTAAACTTGTGAAAATGGATATTCTTTTAAATAATGAACAAGTGGATGCTTTATCATTTATTGTACATCGTGATTCAGCGTATGACCGTGGTAAAGTAATTGTAGAGAAATTAAAGAAATTAATTCCAAGACAACAGTTTGAAGTGCCAATTCAGGCGACTATCGGAAATAAAGTTGTATCTCGTTCTACAATTAAGGCGATGCGTAAAAACGTACTTGCAAAATGTTACGGTGGTGACATTTCTCGTAAGCGTAAACTTCTTGATAAGCAAAAAGAAGGTAAAAAACGTATGAAGTCTGTTGGTTCTGTAGAAGTGCCGCAAGAAGCATTCATGGCTGTACTGAAAATGGATGATAACTAATGGAGTGAACTATAATTAGTGGGGATTTTTCTATTCTTCGCTAATTATTAGCCCGCACCAATCGTGATAAAAGTAGAAGCCGTTCGTTCGGCTTCTTTTTTATATGCTACTTTTTAGACATCTTAGCATCTCTCATTTACAATAGTGAGAGAGCTTTTTAGTGATTGATATAGAGTTAGGAGACTATTAATGTCCGAAAATATTCGAAAAGATATTCGAGAGAAAATACAAAAAGGTAATTTTAATTGCGAAAAGGAACTGACGCTTTCTATAATTAGTGGGAAGTGGAAAGTTGTGATATTGTGGCACTTAGGTGTGGAAGGTCCGCATCGTTTTAGTGAATTGCAACGTCTGTTCCCGAGCATTTCTCATAAAGTGTTGTCAAATCAATTGAAAGAGTTAATGGAGGACGGGATTGTTGATCGAACGGTATACCCGGAAATTCCTCCGCGTGTTGAGTACTATATGACGGAATTAGGTATGTCGCTTTTACCGATCGTTGAAATGATGTATGATTGGGGAAAAATGCGAATGGAACAAATCCGTAATACAGTAGAGAAGTAAAGAATCCTCCGGAGTGCGGAGGTTTTCTTTTTAGAAAGGTAGGAGTTATATTTGGTACAAGCTGCATATATTCATATTCCATTTTGTCAGCATATTTGTCACTATTGTGATTTTAATAAAGTATTTATTGAACGCCAACCGGTTGATCAATACTTACAATATTTAGAGAAAGAAATAATAAATACGGTTCAAAAAGTACCGTTTGAAAGTATGAAAACGATTTTTGTTGGCGGAGGAACTCCGACAGCTTTAAATATGGAGCAAACAAAAAAACTACTCGACATCATTAACCGTCGTTTGCGTCCATTTGCGCCGAATTGTGAATTAACATTTGAAGCGAATCCAGGTGATTTACCGAAAGAGAAGTTGAACGTATTGCTAGAAGGTGGAGTAAACCGAATTAGTTTTGGTGTGCAAACGTTTCGTGATGAGCTACTTGAGAAGATTGGACGCAGGCATACGAGAGAAGATGCATTCGTAGCAATTCGAGAAGCGCAGGAAGTTGGTTTTACAAATATTAATGTAGATTTAATTTATGCTCTGCCAGGACAGACGATAGAAGATGTAAAGGAAACATTAGACATTGCCTTTACGCTTGGTGTACAACATTTCTCGGCATATTCCTTAATTGTGGAACCGAAAACCGTATTTTATAACTTAATGAATAAAGGGAAATTAAGACTTCCAGGTGAAGACCATGAAGCGAAAATGTACGAAATGGTAATGGATGAAATGGAGAAACATGGTTATAACCAGTATGAGATTAGTAACTTCTCAAAAGGTAATAATGAAAGTAGACATAATCTCACATACTGGAATAATGAAGAGTATTATGGATTTGGAGCTGGAGCGCATAGCTATGTGAACGGGGAACGAATTCAAAATGTAGGTCCGCTCAAGCAATATTTCACTAAAATTGATGAGACAGGATTTCCATATTTAGATGTTCATCCAGTGACAGAGAAAGAAAAAATGGAAGAAGAGTTGTTCTTAGGACTTCGAAAAACAAAAGGTGTTTCTAAGTTAGAATTCCAAAAGAAATTTAATGTGGAGATGGACCATGTTTTTGCAAAGCAGTTACAAAGTAATCAAGAACAAGGATTACTTGAAAACAGAGATGGACATGTTTGTTTAACGAGGAAAGGGAAACTATTAGGGAATGAAGTATTCCAGTCATTTTTGATTGATTAATTAAATGTGCCATAAGCGTGAAAAATTTTTGTTATTTCGTGACGTTTCCGTTGACAATTGAATGTCAATTTTGGTAAGTTATTAATAGATTTAGCACTCGAAGACAAAGAGTGCTAACAGAGGTGATGATGAGATGCTTACGGAACGTCAGCTCTTAATTTTACAAACAATTGTTGATGACTTTATTGGATCAGCGCAACCAGTTGGTTCGAGGACGTTGGCTAAGAAAGATGAAATTACGTTTAGTTCAGCTACTATTCGAAATGAAATGGCTGATTTAGAAGAATTAGGATTTATTGAAAAAACGCATAGTTCTTCTGGGCGTGTTCCTTCTGAAAAAGGATACCGATTTTATGTAGACCATCTTTTAGCGCCGCAAAACTTACCGACCGATGAAATTGTACAAATTAAAGATTTATTTGCTGAAAGAATTTTTGAAGCAGAAAAAATTGCACAACAATCAGCTCAAATTTTATCAGAGCTTACGAATTATACGGCCATTGTTCTTGGTCCCAAATTGAGCACAAATAAACTTAAAAATGTACAAATTGTACCGCTTGATCGTCAAACAGCAGTCGCTATTATTGTAACAGATACAGGGCATGTGCAAAGTAAAACGATTACCGTTCCGGAATCTGTTGATTTATCAGATTTAGAAAAAATGGTTAATATTTTAAATGAAAAGCTATCTGGTATACCTATGGCAGAACTTCATAATAAAATCTTTAAAGAGATTGTTACAGTCTTGCGTGGGTATGTTCATAATTACGATAGTGCAATAAAAATGTTAGATGGTACATTTCAAGTCCCTTTATCGGAAAAGATATACTTTGGAGGAAAAGCAAATATGCTTTCGCAACCAGAGTTCCATGACATTCACAAAGTAAGATCTTTGCTGACGATGATTGATAATGAGGCTGCGTTTTATGACATTTTGCGTCATAAACAAGTCGGAATTCAAGTGAAAATTGGTAGAGAAAATTCTTCTACGGCAATGGAGGATTGCAGTTTGATTTCTGCAACGTATTCGATTGGAGAAGAGCAACTTGGAACAATTGCAATTTTAGGTCCGACGAGAATGCAATACTCTCGTGTAATTAGTTTACTGCAGTTATTTACAAGACAATTTACAGACGGACTTAAAAAGTAAATGAGAGTAATACATTCGCTCAAGTGATGAAATTTTCATTGCTGTGTGTAATATATAATGCTTAGGTAATCATGCTAAGCATGATACCTAATACCTTTTAAGGAGGTGAAAATTGTGGAAGAGCGTAACGAACAAGTGGTAGAAGAAGTGAAAGAAGCGCAAGTTGAAGAAGCTGTCACGCCAGAAAACAGTGAAAAAACTGTAGAAGAAAAAAGTGAGGCTGCTCTTTTACAAGAAAAAGTAGATGAGTTACAAGCGAAACTAACGGAAACGGAAGGTCGCACATTACGTCTACAAGCTGATTTTGAAAATTATAAGCGCCGTGTCCAAATGGATAAACAGGCTGCTGATAAATATAGAGCACAAAGTCTAGTTTCAGATATTTTGCCAGCTCTTGATAATTTTGAAAGAGCGATGCAAGTGGAAGCGACTGACGAGCAAACGAAATCCTTGTTACAAGGTATGGAAATGGTGCATCGTCAATTGCTAGAAGCGTTGACTAAAGAAGGTGTTGAAGCGATTGAAGCTGTTGGTAAACAGTTTGATCCGAATGAACACCAAGCTATTATGCAAGTGGAAGACAGTGAATTTGAATCAAACGCGGTAGTTGAAGAATTCCAAAAAGGTTATAAACTAAAAGACCGTGTGATTCGCCCATCAATGGTAAAAGTAAATCAATAATTTACATAAAAGTAGGAGGATTCGCCATGAGTAAAATTATCGGTATTGACTTAGGTACAACAAACTCTTGTGTAGCTGTTATGGAAGGTGGAGAACCAAAGGTTATCCCAAATCCAGAAGGAAACCGTACAACACCTTCTGTTGTAGCTTTCAAAAATGAAGAGCGTCAAGTTGGGGAAGTTGCGAAGCGTCAAGCAATTACAAACCCAAATACAATCATGTCTGTTAAACGTCATATGGGTACAGACTACAAAGTAGAAGTTGAAGGTAAAGATTTTACACCTCAAGAAATTTCTGCAATCATTTTACAAAACTTAAAAGCTTCTGCTGAAGCATACTTAGGTGAAACAGTAACGAAAGCTGTTATTACAGTACCTGCATACTTCAACGATGCAGAGCGTCAAGCAACGAAAGATGCTGGTCGTATCGCTGGTTTAGAAGTTGAGCGTATCATTAACGAACCAACAGCCGCAGCACTTGCTTACGGTTTAGAAAAACAAGATGAAGAGCAAAAAATCTTAGTATATGACTTAGGTGGCGGTACATTTGATGTATCTATCCTTGAGTTAGCAGACGGCACATTCGAAGTTATTTCAACTGCTGGTGACAACCGTCTTGGTGGAGATGACTTTGACCAAGTTATCATCGATCATTTAGTAGCTGAATTCAAAAAAGAAAATAGCATTGATTTAAGCCAAGATAAAATGGCACTTCAACGTCTGAAAGATGCAGCTGAAAAAGCGAAGAAAGATCTTTCTGGTGTAACACAAACACAAATTTCATTACCATTCATTAGTGCTGGAGCTGCTGGCCCATTACACTTAGAATTAACGTTAACAAGAGCTAAATTCGAAGAAATTTCAGCTGGTCTTGTTGAAAGAACATTAGAGCCAACTCGTCGTGCATTAAAAGACGCTGGTTTTGCTCCAAGCGAATTAGATAAAGTTATCCTTGTTGGTGGATCTACTCGTATCCCAGCTGTACAAGAAGCAATTAAACGTGAAACTGGTAAAGAGCCATACAAAGGTGTAAACCCAGATGAAGTTGTAGCATTAGGTGCTGCAGTTCAAGGTGGCGTACTTACTGGTGATGTAGAGGGCGTTCTATTATTAGACGTAACTCCACTCTCTTTAGGTATCGAAACTATGGGCGGTGTGTTCACGAAACTAATCGAGCGTAACACTACAATTCCGACAAGTAAGTCACAAGTATTCTCAACAGCTGCTGATAACCAACCAGCGGTAGACATTCACGTACTACAAGGTGAGCGTCCAATGTCAGCTGACAACAAAACGTTAGGTCGTTTCCAATTAACAGACCTTCCGCCAGCACCACGTGGAATTCCACAAATCGAAGTAACATTCGATATTGATGCGAACGGTATCGTTAACGTACGTGCAAAAGACTTAGGAACAAGCAAAGAGCAAACTATTACAATCCAATCTTCTTCAGGTCTTTCTGATGAAGAAGTAGATCGTATGGTACAAGAAGCTGAATCAAATGCTGATGCTGACCAAAAACGTAAGGAAGAAGTTGAACTTCGTAACGAAGCTGACCAACTTGTATTCCAAACAGACAAAGTTGTAAAAGATTTAGAAGGTAAAGTAGATGCAGCTGAAGTAGCGAAAGCAACGGAAGCGAAAGAAGCATTACAAGCGGCAATCGAGAAAAACGAACTTGAAGAAATCCGTGTGAAAAAAGATGCTCTTCAAGAAATCGTACAACAATTAACTGTTAAATTATACGAGCAAGCTCAAGCGGCTGCAGGGCAAGCAGAAGGTGCACAAGGAGCACAAGACGCTGGCGCGAAAAAAGATAATGTAGTAGACGCTGAGTTTGAAGAAGTAAAAGAAGACAAGTAATACAGTGAAATAAAATAAGTAAGATGACAAAAAGTCAAAGTCAAGCGTGCCTTGGCTTTGGCTTTTTTCACGAATAAGAAGAAATGTGTGAGGATCTTAAGTTTTTTATTTTGCATACTGTAAGTGAGGAAACTTTGTTGCAAAGCACTTTCTTTCGGTGTTAAAATTACGTTTATGTGAAAGATTCGGGGGTTGCAAATTTATGAATAAACGAGACTATTATGAGGTCCTTGGACTTAGCCAGGGCGCTTCAAAAGATGAAATTAAAAAAGCGTATCGTCGTTTGGCTAAAAAATATCATCCAGACGTAAGTAAAGAAGAAAATGCAATTGAAAAGTTTAAAGAAGTACAAGAGGCATACGAAGTATTGAGCGATGATCAAAAGCGTGCGCAGTATGATCAATTTGGTCACGCTGGTCCGAATCAAGGTTTCGGTGGCGGAGGAGACTTCGGCGGTGGCTTCGGTTTCGAAGATATCTTTAGTTCATTCTTTGGCGGTGGCGGCAGACGTCGTGATCCAAATGCTCCACGTCAAGGTGCTGATTTACAATATCAAGTTACTTTAGAGTTTGAAGAAGCTATTTTTGGTAAAGAATTAAACGTTGAGATTCCAGTGGAGGATCCATGTGATACTTGTAAGGGTAGTGGAGCAAAACCAGGGACTTCAAAAGAAACATGTAAACATTGTTCAGGATCAGGGCAAGTAAGTGTAGAACAAAATACACCATTTGGGCGTATTGTAAACCGTCAAGCTTGTGGACATTGTTCAGGAACAGGTCAAATGATTAAAGAGAAATGTACGACATGCCATGGTTCTGGTAAAGTTCGTAAACGTAAAAAAATCAATGTTAAAATTCCAGCGGGTATCGATAATGGTCAACAAATTCGTGTATCTGGAAAAGGTGAAGCAGGCGTAAATGGCGGACCGGCAGGTGACTTATATGTTGTTGTTCATGTGAGAAATCATGAATTCTTTGAACGCGAAGGGGATCACATTATTTGCGAAATGCCAATAACATTTGCGCAAATGGCACTTGGTGCGGAAGTAGAAGTTCCTACCGTTCATGGCAAAGTGAAGCTGAAAATTCCAGCTGGAACACAAACAGGAACAGAATTCCGCTTAAAAGGAAAAGGTGCTCCGAACGTACGTGGATATGGTCAAGGAGATCAATATGTAGTCGTTCGTGTTGTTGTGCCGACGAAATTAACTTCACATCAAAAAGATTTATTGCGTGAATTTGCAGGGCAAGAAGAGCAGGATGATAGCTTATTCAGAAAGCTTAAACGTGCTTTCAAAGGGGAATAATGGAAATAAAAAATGGAGTTGGTAAATTGTGAAATGGTCAGAAATTAGTATTCATACAACAGAAGAAGCAGTAGAAGCTGTCTCTCATATTTTGCATGAAGCAGGCGCTAGCGGGGTTGCGATTGAGGACCCAGCGGAGTTGACGAAAGAGCGCAAGCAACAATACGGTGAGATTTATGCACTTAACCCAGATGAATATCCAAGTGAGGGTGTTTTGGTAAAAGCATATTTCCCACAAACGGATTCTTTAAACGAAACGGTTGCAGGTGTAAAATCATCTATTGATGCACTACCATCTTTCGACATCGAAATTGGTAAAGGAACTATTACAATTAATGAAGTCGATGAGGAAGATTGGGCTACTGCTTGGAAGAAGTATTATCATCCAGTTCAAATTTCTGATACATTCACAATTGTGCCGACGTGGGAAGAGTATACACCGTCTTCTCCAGATGAAAAAATTATTGAATTAGATCCAGGTATGGCGTTTGGTACAGGGACACATCCAACAACGACGATGTGTATTCGTGCGTTAGAAAAAACGGTTCACCCAGGTGATACTGTGATTGATGTGGGGACAGGTTCGGGGGTACTTAGTATTGCTGCGGCAAAATTAGGTGCGGCTTCTGTTCAAGCGTATGATTTAGACCCAGTTGCAGTTGAAAGTGCAGAAATGAATGTGCGCTTAAATAAAACAGATGACATTGTCAATGTTGGACAGAATAGTCTATTAGAAGGTATTGAAGGTCCGGTTGATTTAATCGTAGCAAATTTACTAGCGGAAATCATTCTTCTATTCCCTGAAGATGCAGCGAGAGTTGTGAAGCCAGGTGGATTATTTATTACATCTGGTATTATTGGGGCGAAAGAAAAAGTAATTTCTGAAGCGTTAGAAACAGCTGGATTTTCAATTGAAGAAGTACTTCGAATGGAAGATTGGGTAGCAATTATTGCACGAAATGCGTAATATAGATTTTAGTCTATAAAGAACAGGGGAGTCTCTCACCGTATAAGGTGAGGGACTTACCGTTTGTTATATGAAAATGATAACGTTTCGTTCTTTTCGTAAGTGTTGACTTACGAAAGGAACGAAACTCTACTAAGGTGATTATATGCAACGTTATTTTGTAGAAGAGAAATATGTAAATGAGACAAGTATTCGCATAATGGGTGATGATGTCCATCATATCGCAAGAGTGATGCGTATGTCAGCTGGTGACCACATTTATTGCTGTGTAAATGGTAAAACAGCAGAGTGTTCAATTGCTGAAATTACCAGTGAATTTGTGGATACCACTATTGTAGAATGGGTAGAGGCGTCAAGCGAACTTCCTGTGTTCGTGACGATTGCAAGTGGACTGCCGAAAGGAGACAAGCTAGAGTTAATTTTTCAAAAAGGAACTGAGCTTGGGGCAGCTGCATTTTTACCATTTCAAGCATCTCGATCTATTGTAAAGTGGGATGCGAAAAAAGCAGATAAAAAAGTTGAGCGTTTGAAAAAAATTGTAAAAGAAGCTGCGGAACAATCGCATAGAAGTGAAATTCCAGAAGTACACGTTCCCTCATCATTTAAACAACTGCTGTCGATGAGTAGCGAGTATGATGTTTGTCTTGTTGCGTATGAGGAAGAAGCGAAACAAGGTGAGAAATCTAATTTTGCGAAAGCTTTAGCGACAATTAAACCAGGCCAAAAGCTGCTGATTGTATTTGGACCAGAAGGCGGTTTAGCGGAGGAAGAGATAACCGCACTTCGTGAACATAAATTTGTACCATGTAGTTTAGGACCAAGAATTTTAAGAACAGAAACGGCTCCGCTTTATGCGTTAAGTGCCGCTTCTTATCATTTTGAATTGATGGGGTGATAATCAATGGCAACTGTTGCGTTCCACACGTTAGGTTGTAAAGTAAACCACTATGAAACAGAAGCGATTTGGCAATTGTTTAAACAAGGTGGTTATGAAAGAACTGAATATGAAAAAAAATCTGATGTATACGTTATTAACACATGTACAGTAACGAATACTGGAGATAAAAAAAGCCGTCAAGTAATTAGACGTGCTGTACGTCAAAATCCAGATGCGGTAATTTGTGTAACGGGATGTTATGCACAAACATCTCCAGCGGAAATTATGGCGATTCCAGGTGTAGATATTGTTGTTGGTACGCAAGATCGTGAGAAGATGTTAGGATACATCGAAGAATTCCGTAAAGAGCGTCAACCAATTAATGCTGTCCGCAATATTATGAAAGCACGTGTATATGAAGAGCTCGATGTACCATATTTCACGGACCGTACACGTGCATCTTTAAAAATACAAGAAGGTTGTAATAACTTCTGTACATTTTGCATCATTCCTTGGGCGCGTGGTTTAATGCGTTCTCGTGATGGAAAAGAAGTTATTAAACAAGCGCAGCAATTAGTAGATGCGGGCTATAAAGAAATCGTATTAACAGGTATTCATACAGGTGGGTACGGTGAAGATATAAAAGAGTATAACTTAGCTGGATTACTGCGCGATATGGAAGCGGAAGTAGGCGGATTGAAACGCCTTCGTATTTCTTCTATTGAGGCGAGTCAAATTTCTGATGAAGTAATTGAAGTGTTAGATAAATCAGAAGTAGTTGTACGTCATTTGCATATTCCATTACAGTCAGGATCTAATACTGTATTGAAACGTATGCGCCGTAAGTATACGATGGAATTTTTCCAAGAGCGTTTAGATCGTTTGAAAGAAGCGTTACCAGGTCTTGCGATTACATCAGACGTAATTGTTGGATTCCCAGGCGAAACAGAAGAGGAATTCATGGAAACGTACAATTTCATTAAAGAGAATCGTTTCTCTGAATTACACGTTTTCCCTTATTCGAAACGTACAGGTACTCCAGCAGCACGTATGGAAGATCAAGTTCCTGAAGACGTGAAGAACGATCGTGTTCACCGTCTAATTGAGCTATCAAATCAATTAGCGAAAGAGTATGCTTCTAGATTTGAAGGTGAAGTACTTGAAATCATTCCGGAAGAGACATTTAAAGATGGTGACCGTGAAGGTTTATATGTAGGTTATACAGATAACTACTTAAAAATTGTGTTTGAAGGATCTGAAGAATTGATTGGTAAGCTAGTAAAAGTGAAAATTACAAAAGCTGGTTATCCATATAACGAAGCGCAGTTTGTTCGTGTTCTTGAAGATGATGTAAAAAAAGAATCAGCAAGCGCATAAAATGAAACTTTAATCAGTGGGGGATTTTGTTCATTCACGCTGATTATCAGCCTGACCCCACCTAAGTTCTTTGCTTTCGCTGAATTTTGAGGTGGGGGTCTTACTGTCCTGGCAAATAGCGGGATAAAAAGCATGCAAACGGAAATAATTTGCATGCTTTCTTTTTTTTTGGGGAGAAGTTAAGTACTGAAAAGGCAGGTACGTTGAATGAGTAGTTATTTAATGCTTTCTTGTATTAAAAAAGGTGTAATGATAAAAAATATAGTTGTCTTCAGGGGAAAAGGATAATAGCTATCTACATAGCTTTTGAACAGGTAAGGGCATCTATTCTTCTTTTATTCTGCCAAATAGTTGACCTGAAGTGATAAAATGTATTATAATCGTAAAAGACATGCTGAAGAAGGGTTTCTTTTTGCATGCTGAAATTAGTATGTAAGTGTGATGTTTCGGAGGGAGGGAAAGAGAATGTCAAAAACAGTCGTTCGTAAAAACGAGTCTTTGGAGGATGCACTTCGCCGTTTTAAAAGATCGGTTTCTAAAACTGGTACACTTGCTGAAGCAAGAAAGCGCGAGTTTTATGAAAAGCCAAGTGTAAAACGTAAGAAGAAATCTGAAGCGGCAAGAAAGCGTAAGTTCTAAGAGAGGGTGTAAGTTATGAGTCTTCTCGGTCGTTTAAACGATGATATGAAACAAGCGATGAAGAATAAACAAAAAGAAAAATTAACCGTTATTCGTATGGTTAAGGCTGCTTTACAAAATGAAGGTATTAAACTGCAACATACTCTTACTGAAGAAGAGGAATTAACAGTTTTAGCTCGTGAAGTAAAACAGTATAAGGACTCCCTCCTTGAATTTAAAAAAGCTGGTCGTGAAGACCTTGTTGATAAACTGCAAAGTGAAATTCAGATTTTAAGCGCATATTTGCCGGAGCAATTAACGGAAGAAGAACTAGCGGATATAATTAAGCAAGTTATTTCTGAAGTTGGTGCTACATCTAAAGCAGATATGGGTAAAGTGATGACTGCTGTTATGCCGAAAGTAAAAGGTAAAACAGACGGATCACTTGTGAATAAGTTGGTTATCCAGCTATTAGCATAAAAAAGCGTCTCATTTCGTATGAGACGTTTTTTTATGCTTTTTTCAGTTTGGACGTGATATTACAAGCTCTTTTTTCATACATATGGGATGAGAGGGGGTCTTTTGAGATGAAAAAAATAGAACAAATGAAGAATTGGTTAACGAAGCAAATAGACCTGCCAGTGGATGTGTTAATGGATCTACCTCGGATCACGCTTGTTGGGCAAGTACATATCTATATAGAAAATCATCGAGGATTATTAGTGTTTTCAGATAAAGAGGTAAGATTGCTATTGAAACATGGTCAATTATTAATTAAAGGTCAATCCTTTGTTATTAAAACAATCCTTCCAGAAGAACTGTTGCTTGAAGGGATTATTGAACAAGTGACGTTTTTAGAAAATGAAAAGAAAGAGGAGTGAGGAGAAACTTCCGTTTGTGGAGTTTTTCTTCGTTACCTTGTATTAACAGGCGGTAACGTTCTGGCCTCAATATTCGGTTCGTACAAAGAGGATAGGTGGGAATTGAGTTCCATGTAAAAAATTGGCTCGTGAAGGTTAATTATTAGTGAGGATCAAGGAATCTGCTAATTAAAATTTTAGTACGAGCTAGTTTGATAATCGAATTGAAAAGTAGTGTATCTACTTTTAGAAAGGTAGTGGAGATAGTCGATGAAAAATAAATGGTTTATAAAATGGCTTGGGTATGTAAAGGTGCGAATTGAAGGTAGAGGAGCGGAACGCTTTGTTAACGAGTGTGTGCGGAAGAAATTACTCGTTTGGGATGTAAAGAAGATAGCTGATGAAACGTTAGTTTTTTGTATGTTATTACGAGATGTGAAAAAGATAAAACCAATTTATAGAAAAAATGAATGTAAATTATATTTTATTGGACGTTACGGTTTTCCTTTTTGGAATAAGCGTGTAATTAAAAATAGTGGATTTTTAATTGGGTTTTTAATATTTTTTTTCGGAATGATCGCATTGTCAAATATGGTGTGGAAAATTGAAATTACAGGAGCAAAACCTGAAACGGAATATATATTGATGAAAGAATTGGACAAAATGGGTATAAAAAAAGGTAAATTACAATTCCAAATGCCGAGTGTAGAAGATGTTCAACGTCATTTGACAGACAATATTAATGCGATTACTTGGGCGGGATTAGAAATAAGAGGGACAACATATCATTTTAAGATTGTTGAAAAAAATGAACCGAAAAAAGAAAGTGAACAACAGCCACAAAACTTAGTAGCAAAAAAAGAAGGGATTATTACAAAAACATTTGTGGAAGTTGGGAAGCCGGTTGTCATGAAAAATGACCATGTAGAAAAGGGGCAACTTCTCGTATCCGGGATGTATGGTAATGAGGAGAATCCGACAGTTGTTTCGGCTAAAGGGATTGTATATGGAGAAACGTGGTATAAATCTGAGGTGGATGTTCCGTTAAAGACACAATTTCAAGTGTATACTGGTAATTCATACAATGAACATTTCCTTAAATTTGGGAGTACTAAAATAAAAATATGGGGATTTCTAAAGGATAAGTATAAGCGCTCTCGTACTGAAAGTGTAAAACATGATGTGAAATTATTTGGATTTACATTACCAATTGCATACGAGAAAGATATTGTACGAGAAGAGGAAGAAGCGAACCGAGAATATACCGAAAAACAAGCAATGAAAGTAGCGAAAGAGATGGCAGAAAAAGAACTGAAGAAAAAATTGGATGAACATGCTATGATTGTAAGTGATAACATTTTGAGTAAAGAGGTTGAGGCGGATCACCTAAAGGTCACATTACATTATACAGTGATTGAAAATATTGCAGAGCCACAACCAATATCTGAATCCGATATTCAAGGAGACTGAGTAATGGCAGAACAATTAGTAGAAATGAACCAACAATTGGAAAATCCCAACGAAGCAATCGCTCTTTTTGGGGTAAATGATGCTCATTTAAAAGTAATTGAACGAGAACTTAGTGTATCGATTGTGACTAGAGGAGAATCTGTTCGTGTATCTGGGGCAGATGAAACTGTGGTGCTCGTAGAAAAAATCTTACAACAGTTACTTGTTGTTATCCGTAAAGGTGTATCAATTTCGGAAAGAGATGTTGCGTATGCGATTCAGCTTGGGCAACAAGGGAAAATTGCTCAATTCGAAGAATTATATGAAGAGGAAATTTTTAAAACGGCAAAAGGTAAATCCATTCGTGTGAAAACGATGGGGCAAAGACGATATATTCATGCAATGAAAAAGAATGATATTGTATTTGGGATAGGACCTGCTGGGACAGGAAAAACATACTTAGCCGTAGTAATGGCTGTGAGAGCTTTAAAGCAAGGGTATGTAAAGAAAATTATTTTAACAAGACCTGCTGTAGAAGCTGGAGAGAGCTTAGGGTTTTTACCAGGTGATTTGAAAGAAAAAGTAGATCCGTATTTACGTCCACTATATGATGCGTTACATGATATTCTTGGACAAGAATATACACAACGTATGATGGAACGTGGTGTAATTGAAATTGCACCTCTTGCTTATATGAGAGGGCGTACTCTTGATGATTCATTTGTTATATTAGATGAGGCGCAAAATACAACTGGTGTTCAAATAAAAATGTTTTTAACACGATTAGGTTTTAGTTCTAAAATGGTTATTACGGGGGATCCCTCACAGGTAGACTTGCCAAAAGGGGTAAAGTCAGGTCTTTCTATTGCTGCTAATATTTTATCTGGTGTATCAGGTCTTTCGTTCATAACACTGGAACAAACAGACGTTGTGAGACACCCATTAGTGCAACGTATTATTGAGGCATATGATAAAATGGAATGATCCTATTTGTCAGGATCATTTCTTTTTGTATGATAAGGTTGGCGAATGACATATTTTTTACTATCATTAAAGACGAGGGAAATAAACTATAGGTGATAGTGGATAAAAATGTTGTCCAAAAAGTATCGTTACCTAGAAGAAATGAAAGCTATAAATAGTTTCACTTTATTTCTGGAGAGGAGAAGGTATTGAAATCATGTCAAGATCTCAAGAAATTTCTAAGTGGTTTCGTAATTTACAACATTCGAAAAAACTAAGTTGGATTTCTTACGTTTTATTAGGGGCAGTGCTGTTTTTTGCACTTATGAATAATGTAAAACCAGAGCAATTAGATGTTACAACATATTCTATTGCGAAAAAAACAATCCATTCTCCTATTAAAATTGAAGATAAAGTTACAACGGACAAAAAGAAAAAAGAAGCCGCTACAAAAGTTGAAGATCAATATACATATAAAAGTGAGTATAAACAAAATAAAGTGGATATTGTGAATGACGTCTTTGCTAAAGTAGATGAAGTGATACAAGAGATTAAAGCGGTTGGACCGGATGAGCAAAAAAAGATTACTGATGCTGAAAAAGTGGACAAGTTGAAAAAAAAATTGCCTACTGATTTAACGAAAGAATTATCTGATTCAAACTTACTAAACTTAATTAATGCGGATTCGAACCAATTAGTATTAGCGAAAGATGCAACAGTTACAGCTATTAATAGTATCATGACTGAGCATGTTAAAATGGATGAATTGAAGGATGCGAAGGAACGATATGTAAGTGAGATGAATAGTGTTAATGTTGATAATGGTTTAAAGGAATCTATTAAGGCGTTAGGGAAATATGCGATTTCTGCAAACTATTTTTATGATCCGACCTTAACAAAAGAGAAGAGAAAAGCGGAAGAAGATTTAGTTCCACCTGTTTATATTCTTCAAGGGCAAGTCCTTGTTAGAGAAGGTGAAACGATTTCAAGTGATATGTACAATCAGTTGAAATTAGTTGGCCTGTTAGAAAAAGGGAACAGTTTTCAACCCTATGTTGGGTTAGCGGTACTCATTGGTGTGCTATTGTACTTTATGCATAAGCAGTTTGAAGTGTTTTTACAGCGGAAAAGAGAAGATAGGCCGTATGTCTTAGCGTATATTACAATTTTGTCTATCACGATTGTTTTAATGAAAATCATTAGTTTGTTTCAAAAGCTTGAGTATGCAGGAATCGCGTATGTTGTTCCAGTTGCAATGGGAACAATACTTGTAAAATTAATGATTGGTGATCGATTTGTATTTTTAACGAGTATGATCTTTTCTGTATGCGGAAGTATTATGTTTAATGAAGGTGTAACGAGTACACTGAATTATAGTGTGGGGATTTATGTTTTATTAAGTTCATTATCAGTTAGTATTTTCTTGAGAGAAAAAAATCGTCGTACGATGATTTTACAAGCTGGTATACTCGTTTCTGTATTAAATGTAGTCGTATTAGCGGCTTTGCTATTATTACGTAACGGGAATTTTTCGCCTCTTGAAATTGGGGTGCAATTATTAATGGCTGCTGTTTCGGGTATTATCTCTTCTGTTCTAGCTATGGGGATTTTACCGTATTTAGAAAGTGGTCTTGGGATTGTATCGAGTATGAAATTGATGGAACTTTCAAGTCCGAATCACCCGCTTTTGCGTAAAATTTTATTAGAAGCACCAGGTACATATCACCATAGTGTAATGGTAGCTAATCTCTCAGAAGCTGCTTGTGAAGCAGTTGGAGCAAATGGAGTATTAGCGCGTGTAGGGGCGTATTATCATGATGTAGGGAAAACGGTACAACCACAGTTTTTTATTGAAAACCAAATGGGTATTGAAAACCCGCATGATAGATTAGACCCTGTAACGAGCAAAGATATTATAATTGCTCATGTAACCGATGGGGTGAGAATGTTAGAAGAACACCATATACCTCAAGAAATTATCGATATTGCTGGTCAGCATCATGGTACAACGTTACTTAAATATTTTTATTATAATGCGATTAAAGAAGATAAAGAGAAATATACGGAGGAAATGTTCCGCTATCCAGGATCAAAAGCAACTTCTAAAGAGTCGGCGATCGTTGGTATTGCTGATAGTGTGGAAGCGGCGGTACGTTCGATGAACCATCCAACACCAGATCAGATTAATAATTTAGTGCAAAGTATTATTAAAGATCGCCTGCAAGATGGTCAATTTAGTGAATGTGATTTGACATTTAAGGAACTACAAATCGTTGGAAAAACGTTATGTGAAACGTTAAATGGTATTTTCCATTCCCGTATTACATATCCGGAACCGCCGGAAGAAAAGGAGAAAGAATGAGTTTATTAATTGATTTTATTGATGAAACAGAAGAAGTGAAAGACGAATATATAAGTTTGATTCGAGGTTTAGTAGAGAAAGCAGCCCAAATGGAGAACATAGAAGAAGGTGCAGAATTATCGGTTACATTTGTAGATAATGAACGTATTCGTGAAATAAACCGTGATTACCGAGATAAGGATCAGCCTACGGACGTTATTTCTTTTGCTATGGAAGAAATGGGAGAAGGCGAAATGGAAATTGTCGGTGCAGAGATGCCGCGTATGTTAGGAGATCTTATTATTTCTATTCCAAGAGCAAAAGAACAAGCTGAAGAATATGGACATTCTTTTGATCGAGAACTTGGGTTTTTAGCACTACATGGCTTTTTGCATTTGCTTGGTTATGATCATATGACAGAAGAAGATGAGAAAGAAATGTTTGGAAGACAAAAAGAAATTTTAGAGGCCTTTGGATTAGGACGATGAAAACAGGAAAACTTTTAGATAGTTTTGGATATGCTATAGCTGGTATATACTTTTGTCTTCGTCATGAACGAAATATGAAAATTCATTATTTAGCCGCAGTCATCGTTATATGCTGCGGCTTTTATTTCCATATTACAACAATGGAATGGATTGTCGTACTTATTGTGATAGGGATTGTAATGAGTTTAGAGATGGTGAATACGGCTATTGAAAAAACAGTAGACTTAGCAACCACCGATATTCATCCGGTTGCAAAAATTGCAAAGGATGTTGCAGCAGGGGCAGTTTTATTATTTGCAATTATAGCTGCTGTAATTGGTGCTATTATCTTTTTACCGTATATGGTATAGTTGCATTCCGAAGCTTTTATTAAGCTTTGGGAGCGCCGTGAAGGCCTTTAATGAAAGAGTGTATCTATTCACATCTATGAACGGAAAGGATGCGGGAATATGAATAGCAAACAATTAATTCAAGAAGCAACCGAAGCGCGTAAACGAGCGTACGTACCATATTCTAAATTTCAAGTAGGTGCAGCTTTACTAACTCAGGATGGAAAAATATATCGTGGATGTAATGTTGAAAATGCATCATATGGTTTATGTAACTGTGCAGAACGAACAGCTTTATTTAAGGCAATTTCTGAAGGGGATAACGAGTTTGTAGCTATTGCAGTCGTAGCGGATACAAAGCGTCCAGTACCTCCTTGTGGAGCATGTCGACAAGTTATGATAGAATTATGTAAACAGGATACGAAAGTATACCTATCAAACTTACATGGTGATGTTCAAGAGACAACAGTCGGAGAATTGTTACCAGGAGCATTTTTAGCGGAGGATTTACATGAATAGAAAAGGTTATAAATCAGGTTTTGTCTCTATTATTGGCAGACCGAATGTTGGGAAATCTACATTTTTAAATCGTATTATTGGCCAAAAAATTGCCATTATGAGCGATAAGCCACAAACAACTCGTAATAAAATTCAAGGTGTATATACAGAAAATGATTCACAAGTAGTTTTCATTGATACACCAGGAATACATAAACCTAAACATAAACTAGGCGATTTCATGGTGAAGATGGCTCAAACGACATTAAAAGAAGTTGATATTGTTTTGTTTATGGTCAATGCAACTGAAGGATATGGTCGTGGTGAGGAATTTATTATTGAGAAATTACAAGAAACGAAACAACCGGTATTTTTGGTAATTAATAAAATTGACCAACTTCATCCAGAGCAATTGCTGGAGTTGATTGATCAATATCGTAAATTATATGAGTTCGCGGAGATTGTGCCAATTTCTGCATTGGACGGTAATAACGTTGAAGCGTTAATCGGAGCAATTAAAAAGTATTTACCAGAAGGACCGCAATATTACCCGGATAATCAAGTAACGGATCATCCAGAGCGATTTATTATTTCAGAGCTTATTCGTGAAAAAGTATTACATTTAACACGTGAAGAAGTACCGCATTCTGTAGCGGTTGTTATTGATGCAATTCAAAAGCGTGAGGGCGGAGCGGTTTATATAAACGCAACGATTGTTGTTGAACGTGCATCACAAAAAGGAATTATTATAGGTAAGCAAGGGAAGATGTTAAAAGAAGTCGGTAAGAGAGCTCGTTTTGACATTGAAGCACTTCTTGGTTCTAAAGTATTTTTAGAAGTATGGGTGAAAGTGCAAAAAGATTGGCGTAATAAGATGTCACAGCTTCGTGACCTTGGTTTCCGTGAAGACGAGTATTAATATGAAGTAAAGTTGTGATCAGTGGATGTTTTGTTCATCCGCTGATTATTGGTTTTTATGAACCTTGATAAATTAGGAAAAATTTTTCTCACATGAAAATGAACAAAATGGGTCAACTTAATAACAACAAAAGAAATTGGTTTATAGGCTACGCTTATTGAGAAAGGTGGATTCTTATGCTAGATTTTACCTGGAAGTTTTTCTCCAAAACAGGAAGCATTGAAACGTATTTGCTTTTGAAAGAAATGGAAAAAGACGTAAACGATGAGATGGATCAACATGAAGAGGAGTTAGCGCATCTAGACTCTCCAATTTCTTGACCCGTTTTGTTCAAACCTTGGATGGTGACGAACATGTTTCAAAAAGTTGAGGGCATTGTTATCCGTACGACAGATTACGGAGAAACAAATAAGATTGTTACAATATACTCGCGGGAATTTGGTAAGGTAAGTGCAATGGCAAGAGGGGCGAAAAAGCCGAAGAGTCGGTTAGCAGCTATTTCGCAACTTATGACACATGGTCATTTTCTTATTCAAATGGGATCTGGACTTGGAACTTTGCAACAAGGCGAGATTATTTCATCTATGAAAGAAATTCGCGAGGATATATTTTTAACTGCTTATGCATCATTTATTATTGAATTAACCGATAAAGCAACAGAAGATAAGAAGCATAATCCGTATTTATTTGAAATGTTATATCAAACGTTGCATTATATGTGTGAGGGTGTTGATCCAGAAGTATTATCATTAATTTATCAAACGAAAATGCTTCCGGTATTAGGGATGCGCCCGTACTTTGATACATGTGCTATTTGTCATCAAGAAACAGATTTTGTCGCCTTCTCTGTCCGGGAAGGCGGTTTTCTGTGCTCGCGTCATGCGGAGCAAGATCCGTATCGTATTCCGGTGGGAGAGGCTGTTCATAAATTATTACGTCTCTTTTTTCACTTTGATTTACACCGGCTCGGTAATGTATCGGTGAAGGATAGTACAAAAAAACAAATGCGCACAGTATTGAATACATATTATGACGAATATTGTGGGGTTTATTTGAAAACAAGGCGTTTCTTGGAACAACTTGATAAGTTTCAAATATAAAAAGGGCCGTATACGGTCCTTTTTACATACTTTCTTTTTCGAATAGCATATTTAGTATATAATATTTAAGAGATAGTATAACTTTTTTCGTTGTGCATTAAAGGTGGTGATTATCATAGAGCTGAATAAACGGCAAGAGCATATCATTCAGATTGTAAAAGATCACGGTCCTATTACAGGGGAGTCAATTGCTGGGCAATTGGGTTTAACACGTGCAACGCTAAGACCAGACTTAGCAATTTTAACGATGGCTGGTTATTTAGAAGCGCGTCCACGTGTAGGTTATTTTTATACGGGTAAAACCGGGGGACAGCTATTATCTGAAGCTGTTAAGAAAATTAAAGTGCAAGATTATCAATCTAGACCGGCTGTAATTGATAAAAATGTATCAGTATACGATGCAATCTGTACTATGTTTCTAGAGGACGTTGGTACATTATTTGTTGTAGATCAAGCTACTTTATTAGTTGGCGTTGTATCTCGTAAAGATTTATTACGAGCTAGCTTAGGAAAGCAGGATTTAACCTCTCTTCCGGTTAATATTATCATGACAAGGATGCCAAACATTGCGATGTGTCGCAGGGAGGATTCTTTATATGATATTGCGATGGAATTAATAGAAAGACAGATTGATGCGATGCCGGTTGTGAAGGATACGAAACAAGGTTTAGAAGTGATTGGACGAATTACAAAAACAAATATTACACGTGCGTTTGTAAATTTAGTAAATAACGAATAAGTGTAATTTGTTTAAAGTGAGGTAATGTAATGGATAATAAAATCGTATATGTCGTATCTGACTCTGTAGGAGAAACGGCTGATTTGGTTGTTAGAGCGGCAATGGGACAGTTCCCATTCGCTCCTGATATTAGGCGTGTACCGTATGTAGAAGATACAGGGACATTAAAAGAAGTAATCTCGATTGCCAAGAGCAATCAAGCGCTTATTTGTTTTACGTTAGTAAAGCCTGATATGCGTCAATATTTATTGGCAGAAGCGGCAAAAGAAGGAGTAGAGGCATACGATATTATCGGACCTCTTATCGATCAAATTGAAGAAATTACAGGGCAAGTACCAAGGTATGAGCCAGGTGTCGTTCGAAGATTAGATGAAGAGTACTTTAAAAAAATTGAAGCGATTGAATTTGCAGTTAAGTATGATGATGGTAGGGATGCACGTGGTATTTTAAAAGCTGATATCGTGTTGATTGGAATTTCACGTACATCAAAAACACCACTTTCACAATATTTAGCGCATAACAAACGTTTGAAAGTTGCTAATGTACCACTTGTACCGGAAGTGGATCCGCCTGAGGAATTATATCAAGTGGCAAAAGAGAAATGTTTCGGTTTGAAAATTATACCAGATAAGTTAAATCATATTCGAAAAGAACGATTGAAATCACTTGGATTAAGTGATGGAGCAACATATGCAAATATTAATCGTATTCAAGAAGAAATTGATCATTTTGAGGAAGTAATTAGTAAAATAAATTGTCAAGTGATTGATGTATCAAATAAGGCAATTGAAGAAACAGCAAATATTATTGTGAATGCAGTGCAAAACCAAAAAATGTTTTAGCACATTTACCAAAGGTGAATGTGCTTTTTTCGCTCGTGAGAAGGCGTTAGAGGAAGATGCGAAGTAGAGCATGAACTTTTGGCTTAGTAATAGAATATAGCGGAATGGTTATACTTATATTCTTCTGTTTTTTAATTATGCTAAAGGAACGATTTCGTTATCTTTAAGTGTAAGATGAAAATTAAAGGGATATGTAGCGTAGTTGAAGAAAATATATTATAATAAAAAATTGTGATAAAAACCTATATTTTACGTTTAGACTTTAATTTTTCAGAATAAACTAGGGATAGGATTTTCGAAAAAGACATGTATTTACGTTAAATCGACAAAATCTAGACAAGAAAACGCACATTATGGAAGGATTCACAGAAGGGATGTAGAATACAGAAATATGCAAAACATCAGATAAGATATTATTTGATGCAGATGCGTATCCCGTGAAGAATGCAATTGTGCAAGTTGGAACAAAATTTTATGTCGAAATTTTGTTTGTCGTATCCTATGCTCATCGTTCAAGAAAACAGCAAGGTAATTGGGTCTATGTAGATTCTGAGCAAGATGAAGTTGACTGTTATATTTATTAACATGCAAAAGCTACAGATCTCATGATCATACAGGCTATAGTGCTTCTTGCTAGTCTTCTTGTGAAAAAGGAGTATATGTATTGTCTCCAGGAGATACATTTGTAACAGATGAGCAAATGTATACAATTTTATATAGTAGTATGTATCTGCGAATTTACGTAGACTGGGGACTTATACGAAAGGTCCAAAATCGTTTACACAATGTGATCGACAGTACTTTCTAACAAATTTAGAAAAATATTGTCGAATTATAAAGGAATCTTTTAATTTATATCGAATACAAAATACGACACGGAGATGGAGTTATGGGGAACAGAATTCCTGAAGAAGTTGTTGAACAGATTCGGACATCATCCGATATTGTAGAAGTGATTGGTGAGTATGTTCAACTTAGAAAGCAGGGGCGTAACTATTTCGGCCTTTGTCCATTTCATGGTGAGAATTCTCCTTCATTCTCTGTTTCATCTGATAAGCAAATTTTTCATTGTTTCGGATGTGGAGAAGGTGGAAATGTATTTTCTTTTCTTATGAAAATGGAAGGACTTGCTTTCACAGAGGCTGTTCAAAAGCTTGGCGAAAGAAATGGAATTGCAGTTGCAGAATATAAATCAGGGCAAGGACAACAACAACAAGAAGACATATCTGATGACACTGTCATCATGCAACAGGCTCATGAACTTTTGAAAAAGTATTATCATCATTTATTAGTAAATACAGAAGAAGGAAATGAAGCACTTTCATATTTATTAAAACGTGGTATTACAAAAGAGATGATTGAGAAATTTGAAATTGGTTATGCATCACAAGCTTGGGATGCAGCAACGAAAATTTTACAAAAAAGAGGTTTGTCGCTATCTAGTATGGAACAGGCTGGCCTTCTTGTAAGAAGTGAGAAGGATGGCAGTCATTATGACCGCTTCCGCGGAAGAGTTATGTTTCCGATTTATACTTTACAAGGTAAGGTGATAGCGTTTAGTGGAAGGGCATTAGGCGATGACACTCCGAAATATTTGAATAGTCCTGAAACACCGATTTTTTACAAAAGTAAGCTGTTGTATAATTTCCACCAAGCAAGGCCGTTTATTAGAAAACGTGGGCAGGTTGTCCTTTTTGAAGGTTATGCCGATGTACTAGCCGCGGTGAAAAGTGGTGTGGAAGAAGCTGTTGCGACAATGGGAACAGCTTTAACTGAAGAACAAGCGAAACTTCTGCGACGTAACGTTGAAACTGTTGTTCTTTGCTATGATGGTGATAAAGCAGGGCGAGAAGCGACGATGAAAGCAGGGCAATTACTATTGCAAGTTGGTTGCCAAGTGAAAGTTACATCCTTGCCAGATAAGCTTGACCCTGATGAATATGTGCAACAATATGGGACAACCGCTTTTGAAAATCTTGTGAAATCAAGTATAAGTTTTGTTGGTTTCAAAATAAATTATTTGCGTTTAGGGAAAAATTTGCAAGATGAGTCTGGCAAAGAAGAATATGTAAAAAGTGTTTTAAAAGAGTTATCATTGCTACAGGATGCGATGCAGGCGGAATCATATTTAAAATCATTATCGCAAGAATTTTCGTATTCAATGGAAACACTTTTGAATCAATTGCACCAATATCGCAAAGAACAAAAGGTACAGCAAAAACAAATAAAGCAGGTTTCTAAGCCATCTCAAATTGTTCAAACGAAACCGAAATTAACAGGTTTTGAAAGGGCAGAAAGAGAAATTATTTACCATATGTTGCAAAGTGCAGAAGTGACAGTGCGTATGGAACCTCATATAGAAGATTTTTATACAGAAGAACATAAAGGGATTTTATATGAACTATACGCATATTATGAAAAGGGAAATGAACCTTCAGTCGGAACATTTTTAAGTTGGCTCTCTGATGAAAAGTTGAAAAATATTATTACTGATATTTCGACGGATGAATTTATTAATCCAGAGTACACAGAAGAAGCGTTACAAGGTCATTTGGAGGCGCTAAGACGCCATAAAGAAAAACTTGAAAAGATGGAAATTATCTTTAAAGTAAAACAAATGGAAAAAACAGATCCTGTAGAGGCTGCTAAATATTATGTGGCATATTTACAAAGTCAAAAAGCAAGAAAATAGCTTTTTCGATAAAGTTTTAGTATAATGAATGTTTGTATCTCGCGTAAGGAGGGGAACAGATGGCTGATAAACCAGCTCGTTCTAAACAAATTGAAACTGAAATGACCCTTGAGCAAGTGAAAGAACAACTCACTGAGCTCGGAAAAAAACGTGGCGTTCTTACATATGAAGAGATTGCAGAACGCATGAATGGATTTGAAATTGAATCCGATCAAATGGATGAATACTATGAATATTTAGGTGAACAAGGGATTGACTTAGTTGGTGACAATGACAACGACGAAGGTCCTAATAATCGTCAAATTACAAAAACGGAAGAAGAATTTGACCTTAATGATTTAAGTGTGCCGCCAGGTGTGAAAATCAATGACCCTGTTCGTATGTACTTAAAAGAAATTGGTCGTGTAGACTTACTATCTGCTGAAGAAGAAATTCGACTTGCGACACGTATTGAAGAAGGCGATGAAGAAGCAAAACGCCGTCTTGCAGAAGCAAACTTACGTCTTGTAGTAAGTATTGCAAAGCGTTACGTGGGCCGTGGTATGCTTTTCTTAGACTTAATCCAAGAAGGAAATATGGGTCTAATTAAGGCAGTTGAAAAGTTCGACTACCGTAAAGGTTTTAAATTTAGTACGTATGCAACTTGGTGGATTCGCCAAGCTATTACACGTGCGATTGCAGACCAAGCGCGAACAATTCGTATTCCGGTTCATATGGTTGAAACAATTAATAAGTTAATCCGTGTACAACGTCAATTATTACAAGATCTAGGACGCGAACCATCTCCTGAAGAGATTGGTGAAGAAATGGATCTTGCTCCAGAAAAAGTACGCGAAATCTTAAAGATTGCACAGGAGCCAGTTTCTCTTGAAACACCAATTGGTGAAGAAGACGACTCCCATTTAGGTGACTTTATCGAAGATCAAGAAGCAACATCGCCTGCGGACCATGCAGCGTATGAATTGCTAAAAGAACAATTAGAAGATGTGTTAGATACACTAACAGATCGTGAAGAAAATGTTCTGCGTCTTCGTTTTGGTTTAGATGATGGACGAACTCGTACGCTTGAAGAAGTTGGGAAAGTATTCGGCGTAACGAGAGAACGTATTCGTCAAATTGAAGCGAAAGCACTTCGCAAATTAAGACATCCAAGCCGTAGTAAGCGTCTTAAGGATTTCTTAGAATAGGCTACCTTTAAGTTTACTTCACTTTTGTGAAGTAAACTTTTTTGTTTTGTTAATTTTTGTTAAAATTTAGCTATCGGCAACGATTACAATTTCTTGTAATTTATTTTACAGAATTGTCTTTTGATTTGCAAATGCTCATTTTTCGATTTTTCGATTTATTTTGTTTATTATATACAAAATAATATGTAGAAAAGTAAAAAATATGATGAGAAACGTTAGTAATTATCGAAATAATATGCGATATAATAGTGAAAATCAATAAAATGAATTTACGGAATATTTTTAACAAGTAGTAGTTTGCTCTTTTCTGATAGGGCGTTTTCAAGTACAATATAAATGACTGAATCATCTAACTATTTAGCGGTATAGAGGGGGGAGAAGAGATATGAAACGTAATCCGTTGATTCCGTTCGCTCTTATTGCAGCATTAGGTATTATCGTTATGTTTGTATTTTCATTTCAGGGGCTAAATAAATCTAAAGAGTTAGCTGATGCAAAAAATGGTGGGAAACCAGCACAAACAGCATCAAAGCCAGAGGATATTGTAAAGCAAAGCTGTACGAGCTGTCATGGTGATCAGTTACAAGGAGCGGTAGGCCCTAATTTACAAAAAATTGGTGGGAAACTTTCAAAAGATGAAATTAAAGAAGTTATTTCAAAAGGAAAAGGAAATATGCCGCCAAATATAGTTCCAGCTGATCAAGCGGCAAAAGTAGCTGATTGGTTATCGAAGAAAAAATAAAGTATAGAAAAACAAGCCTT